>JAGNOM010000117.1 GCA_017990155.1 Propionivibrio sp.
AAGAACTGTTTTGGTTGCGGGGACAGGATTTGAACCTGTGACCTTCGGGTTATGAGCCCGACGAGCTGCCAGACTGCTCCACCCCGCGTCCGAAGGCCACAAAAAGCAACCTTTTCACACACTTACCAGCACCTTACTTAAGGCTCTTTCTGCCGGCCAACTTGCCAACCAGCGAAGAGGGAGAATTATATCGAAAACCAAAACCCCCGTCAACCACACCAACAAAACTCCTGATCAACAAAACACCAGAAGCAGTGTTTACAACAACTACAAGCAGATGCATGGCGCGCCCGGAGCGATTCGAACGCCCGACCCCTTGGTTCGTAGCCAAGTACTCTATCCAGCTGAGCTACGGGCGCGCTGCATTTAGCAAGCGGCGCATTCTACAGACCAACTAGCGTTTGGGCAAGTGCTTTTTCTATTTTTCTTCCTATTTCACAATGACCATCATTTCGCGGAAACCGCATCTCGTTTTATTCTCACCCGTGACATTGTGCCCATGAATATTTTTGTAGAATCGACTCATGCTAGACGACCGTTCCAAGACACTTCTCAAGACACTGATCGAGCGCTACATCGACGATGGGCAGCCGGTTGGCTCACGAGCTCTTTCAAAGTATTCAGGTCTCGACTTGTCTGCCGCGACCGTCCGTAACGTAATGGCGGACCTAGAAGATCTCGGATATATCGCCAGCCCACACACCTCTGCCGGTCGAGTACCGACGCCACGTGGTTACCGCTTCTTCGTGGACAGTCTTCTGACAGTGCCCCCGCTTGAAGCCGAGAAGATCCATGCAATCGAAGGTCAATTACATCCTTCACAACCGCAACCGTTGATCAGTAGCGCGTCGCACCTTCTTTCCGGGCTCACTCATTTCGCAGGGATCGTCCTCTCGCCACGGAGAAAAGCACCCAAAATCAGGCAGATTGAATTCGTCAGCTTGTCCGAAAAACGGATTCTGCTGATCATCGTCACGACAGACGGTGACGTTCAGAACCGAATTCTCTTCACGGAACGACCTTACTCGGCGTCCGAGCTGGTTGTGGCCGCAAACCATCTGAATCAGTATTTCGCCGGAAACGATTTTGTACAAATTCGCAATCGGGTCAAAGAAGACCTGCTCAAGCTGAGAAGTGATTTACAAGACCTGATGGCCGCCGCTCTCGCGGCCGGCGACGATGCGATGAATCGTAACGCCGATCAGTACGTCATATCCGGAGAGAGAAACCTCCTTGAAGTCGAAGAGTTCTCTTCAAATATGAAGCGCCTACGCGAACTGTTCGATCTCTTCGAACAACGAACGGCACTGATGCAATTGCTTGATGTATCGCATCGAGCCGACGGAATTCAGATATTCATCGGCGGCGAGTCCGGTCTCGCACCGCTCGACGAGTGCAGCGTCGTCACAGCCCCTTATGAAGTGGATGGCCAGATTGTCGGCTCGGTTGGCGTCATCGGCCCGACGCGAATGGCCTACGAGCGGGTTATCCCGATTGTCGATATTACCGCCAAGTTGCTTTCCTCCGCCCTGACCTATCAGGCAAACTCTTGAAGACCACGCGATGACGCGCCTCTTGCCGGAACCCCAATACACGCACGGATCGGTGGAGAAAACCGCGATCCTGCTGATTAACCTGGGGACGCCGGACGCCCCGAATCCGCCAGCCGTCAGGCGCTACCTGAAAGAATTCTTGTCGGACCCACGCGTGGTCGAGATTCCGCGCGCGATCTGGTGGCTGATCCTCAATGGCATCATTCTCAAGGTTCGACCCAAGAAATCCGCGGAGAAGTATGGCGCGATCTGGACTCGGGATGGCTCCCCTTTGCGAGTTCATATCGAGAGACAAGCAAAGCTGTTGCACGGATTCCTGGGTAACGCTGGGCATCATGTGGTCGTCGAATACGCGATGCGCTATGGCAAGCCCTCAATCGCGGGCACGCTAGCCCGTCTCAAAGAAGAGGGCTGCAAACGGATCCTGCTTATCCCGCTATATCCTCAGTACTCTTCGAGCACGACGGCGACCGCGCTGGACGTTGCGTTCGCTTGGATGCAAAAGCTCAGAAACCAGCCCGAAATTCGCACCGTTCGCAGTTTTTCAGACAACCTCGGCTATATCGAGGCGCTCGCTAACAGCGTTCGCAAGCACTGGATGGCCCACGGTCGTCCGACGAATTCCTACCGCCTGATCATGAGCTTTCATGGCGTCCCCCGATACACTCTTGAGAAGGGCGATCCGTACCATTGCGAGTGCCACAAGACCGCTCGCCTGATGGCAGAAACCCTGAATATCGGAACAGACCAGTATCAGACCACCTTTCAATCACGATTTGGCCGAGCTGAATGGCTAACGCCTTACACCGCACAGACGCTGGCCGAGCTGGGCCAATCAGGTGTCGAGCGCGTTGATGTCATCTGCCCCGGCTTTACGGCCGACTGCCTCGAAACACTCGAGGAAATCGCCATGGAAGGCAAAACTGAATTCCTCCAGGCAGGTGGAAAGGAGTTCCACTACATCCCCTGCCTTAACGAACAGGAAGACTGGATCCGTGCCTTGGCCGAACTCGCGAGCACCCACCTTCAAGGCTGGCCAACACGAAGCCGACCCGATGCGGCAGCGCTGTCCATCAGTGCATTGCGCGCCAAGGCACTCGGTGCAAAGCAGTAACCAGAATCGACCTCCGCACTCAAGTAGCAGAGACTCTCTGCCGTTAATCCCCTGTACGGGAGTCTCGCCAGAAGTTGAAGGAGGTCGCCATGAAGATTGCCAGTTCCGCATTGCAACTCGAATCCAGCCATATCAAGTCACAACATCACGAGATTAGCGAGTCGCTGCGCATTTGGGCCGGAGACCGTCGCCCAGATTTCGAGAACAGTGGGCGGACTGTTCGTAGCCAGCCGTCGACGACCGTACAGATCTCCGAAGACGCGAAGGCGGCGCAGTCGAGCGAGGCAAGCGCCATTCAAGACAGCATTGAAGCCGCAGAAAACGATCCGATGCTGCGACTGATCCGCGCCATGATCAGCATGCTGACCGGTCGTGACGTCGATGTATTTGACGCCAGCGAGTTGAATGTCGACGCCCCTGCGCCAAGCCTGACCGACCCCAATCAGGTGCCGGCGGCACAAAGCCAGCAACAACCCGCAGGATACGGCGTGGAGTATGACTACCATGAGAGCTACTCCGAGTCCGAGCAAACCACCTTTAGCGCAGCCGGTGTGATTCACACGGAAGACGGCAAGGAAATCAGCTTTGAGCTTTCGCTATCCATGGTACGGAGCTACCACGAAGTATCGAACGCCAGCATCCGGCTTGGCGACGCCCGGCAAAAGAAGGATCCTTTGGTAATCAACTTTGGCGGTACCGCTGCTCAATTGACGAGCCAGCGCTTCAAGTTCGACCTCGACGCGGACGGTAAAACGGAGGACATCAATTTTGTCGCTGGAGGAAGCGGTTTTCTTGCACTCGACCGGAACGGCGACGGAAAGATCAACGATGGCGCTGAGCTGTTTGGCGCGAAGACCGGTAACGGCTTCGCCGAACTGGCAGCGCTTGACGCCGACAAGAACGGCTGGATTGACGAGAACGACGCTTCCTACGCTGATTTACGCGTGTGGACCAAAGACGGAGCCGGGAAAGACAAGTTTTCGACACTGAAACAGGCAAACGTCGGCGCCATCAGCCTCTCCCATATCGCCACGCAATTCGATCTGAAAGATGCTCAAAACGTGTCGCAGGGCGAAATCAAAGCCAGCGGCATTTACTTGCAGGAAACCGGCGCCGTCGGCACGATCCAGCAGATTGATCTGACGGTGTGAAAGAGATAAGACTTCGCGAGACTCATCGAGCCGCGCCAATCGTCATCAAGGCGGAGCCAGTTCCAGGTCGCAGCCCACGCTGATTCCTCTCACAGCAGGCTGCCCAAGCCTGGCTAACGCCTTGTTTGCGCCACGAAGGCGGCCAATCACCTTGGCTACCAGGGTCTTGTGAAAACGCTCCAGGACCTCATCGGAACTCAGGTCGAGCGCAGCACTATTGATTTCGAGGAACAAGGTGGGTTCCAGCGTGACGACCGTCGATGTGCGCTTGGTATCGTTCGGATGCAGGTAAGCCATCTCACCAACCACTTCGCCGGCCCCGAGACGGCAAACCGATCGCCCGCCGACCGATACTTCGACGAAGCCGGTGACGACAACGCCGAAAAGTCGGTTGCTATCCCCCTCCCGGATCAATACAACCTTGTCCGACACTTCGCGCCAGACACTGATGCGCAGCACTTCCCATAGTTCGACATCTTCGAAATCGGCGAAGAAATCGAGCTTGCGCAGCATCTCGAAATGCGTCATGTCCTGCTGCGTAGAATCCTCGTCGAGGATCTGATAACGCACGGTCGAGAGATCCTTCGCGAACTCGGCACCGTTGCGGTAGCGACTGTACAAGTCCTTTTCCAACGCCTTCTTGATGATCGGATCAAGGCCCACGGGCAAATTCGGATTCAGCGCGCAAACCGACGGGGTATCCGCGTTGACAATCTTGTACACCAGCGCCCCTTGATTGCTGGCGCGGAAAGGCAGGCGCCCGGTCAGCAACTGGAAGAGCAGTACACCGAGTGAATACAGATCCGTCTTCTGATTCAGTGGATAGTTCTTGATCTGCTCCGGCGACATGTAGGCGGGAGAGCCGACCCCCATGACGAAGGTCGAATCTTTGTTCATGTCCTTGTGCAGATTGAGCGCGAGGCCAAAGTCGGTGATCTTCGGATTGTCGTCGGCGTCGATCAGGATATTGGCCGGCTTGATGTCACGATGGACGACGCCTTGGCGGAAGGCATGATCGAGCGCCAGACAGCATTTGAAAATAATGCCGATCACTCGATGCATGGGCAGCAACCGGTTGATTGCGCAGAATTGATCGAGCGGCGTCCCTTCGATGAACTCCATGACGAGGTAGGCCTGCTCGGCCTCGACCACGGCATTGTAAATCTTGACGATATTGGGATGATTCAGGCGGCGCCCGATCGAATCCTCGGTCTGGAACAGCTTTCGCAAGCGGCGGGACATCGCCGCATTGTCTTCTCCGAACTTGATCAGCTTGATCGCCACCTCGCGCTGCAAATCCGGATCTCGCGCCAGATAGACGACCGCCGTCGCCCCTTTGCCAAGGGTTCGAATGACTTCGTATTTACCAATCTTCTCAGCCATGGCTGTCCCAGTCGTCTTGCGAGCCCCCCAAAGAAACGGAATCGTAGCAGCAGAAACTCGCTACGCTGCCGATTATATTTTTCTGCGTGATCAAAAAACACACCCGAAACGCTTGAAATCAATCACTCCGCCCCAAGCTAGCGAGCAGTTTTCCGGGAGACCATTACTCATGCAGACGCAAGATAAAGAAACCATCGAAACCAATACCGATCCGGCGCCAGAAAGCACGGAGCAACACAAGCCTGACAGCACCCCGAGCCTTGAGGAGATGATTCGCCAGGCCGAACTCAAAGCCGAAGAGCATCACGATGCCTGGTTGCGCGCCAAGGCCGAAACGGAGAACGTTCGCCGCCGCGCTCAGGAGGACATCGCCAAAGCCTCCAAATTTGCCGTCGAACGCTTTGCTGGCGAGTTGCTGGCCGTCAAGGACAGCCTGGAAGCTGCGCTCGCAGCCGACACGCCGAGCGTTGAAAGCATGAAGGCGGGCACTGAACTCACGCTCAAGCAACTGGTTGCGGCCTTCGAGAAATCCAATCTCAACGAGATCAACCCGCTGGGGGAGAAATTCGACCCGCATTTCCATCAGGCAATCAGCATGCTCGACTCGGAACAGGAGCCCAACACGGTGATCACCGTTCTGCAAAAAGGCTACCTGATCGCGGATCGCGTATTGCGGCCGGCGCTGGTCATCGTCGCCAAAGGCAAAGCTTGAAAAGAACATGTTGAGCCCCACTTAGGGCTCATCCAACGAATCAAAACGTTCTGGTATTCACGAATTACATCAAGTCATCGAAAAGGACACTGAAATGGGCAAAATCATCGGCATCGACCTCGGAACAACCAACTCATGCGTTTCCGTCATGGAAGGCGGTAAGCCCAAGGTCATCGAAAACTCAGAAGGCGCGCGCACCACGCCGTCGATCGTCGCTTACGCCGAAGATGGCGAAATCCTGTGCGGCGCACCGGCCAAGCGCCAGGCCGTCACCAACCCGCGAAACACGCTGTACGCCGTCAAGCGCCTGATCGGTCGCCGCTTTGAAGAAAAGGAAGTGCAGAAGGACATCGGCCTGATGCCGTTCAAGATTCTCAAGGCCGACAACGGCGACGCCTGGGTCGAAGTGCGCGGCAACAAGATTTCACCGCCACAGGTGTCCGCTGAGGTCCTGCGCAAGATGAAGAAAACCGCTGAGGATTACCTTGGCGAAGAAGTCACCGAAGCCGTCATTACCGTTCCGGCCTACTTTAACGATAGCCAGCGCCAGGCGACCAAGGACGCCGGCCGCATCGCCGGTCTGGAAGTCAAGCGCATCATCAACGAACCGACGGCTGCCGCGCTCGCTTTCGGCATGGACAAAAAACAGGGCGACAAAAAAATCGCCGTCTATGACCTCGGCGGCGGCACGTTCGACATCTCGATCATCGAAATCGCCGAAATCGACGGCGAGCACCAGTTCGAAGTGTTGTCGACCAACGGTGACACCTTCCTAGGAGGCGAAGACTTCGACCAGCGCCTGATCGACTACATCATCGAAGAGTTCAAGAAGGAGTCGGGCGTCAACTTGAAGTCCGATGTGCTCGCGCTACAGCGCCTGAAAGATGCGGCTGAGAAAGCCAAGATCGAACTATCCTCAGGTCAGCAGACAGAAATCAATCTGCCATACATCACGGCGGATGCATCGGGCCCGAAGCACCTCACGCTCAAGATCACCCGTGCCAAATTCGAGTCGCTGGTCGACGAACTGGTCGAGCGTACCATCGAACCCTGCCGCATCGCGCTCAAGGATGCCGGAGTCAAGATCACCGACATTGACGACGTCATCCTCGTTGGCGGTCAAAGCCGTATGCCCAAGGTGCAGGAAAAGGTCAAGGAATTCTTCGGCCAGGAACCGCGCCGTGACGTCAACCCGGATGAAGCCGTCGCAGTCGGCGCTGCCATCCAGGGCGGCGTGCTGCAAGGCGAAGTGAAGGACGTGCTGCTGCTCGACGTCACCCCGCTGTCGCTGGGTATCGAAACGTTGGGCGGCGTCATGACCAAGCTGATCAAGAAGAACACGACGATCCCGACCAAGGCCTCGCAAGTCTTCTCGACCGCCGATGACAACCAGTCAGCCGTAACCATCCACGTCCTGCAAGGCGAGCGCGAAATGGCTTCCGGCAACAAGAGCCTCGGCCAGTTCAACCTGTCCGACATCCCGCCGGCACCGCGTGGCATGCCGCAGATCGAAGTCACTTTCGACATCGACGCCAACGGCATCCTGCACGTCTCGGCCAAGGACAAGGCGACCGGCAAGGAAAACAAGATCAAGATCCAGGCTTCGTCGGGTCTTTCAGAAGAAGAAATCCAGCGCATGGTGCAGGACGCCGAGTTGCACGCCGAGGAAGACAAGAAGGCGCACGAACTCGCCGAAGCCCGCAACCAGTGCGACGGAATGATCCACATGGTCAAGAAGTCGATGACCGAGTACGGTAAGGAGTTGTCGGACGAGGAAAAGAGCACGATCGAAGCCGCAATCAAGGAAGCCGAAGACGCTATTCGCGACGCCGACCTCGACACCATCAAGCAGAAGAGCGAAGCACTCGGCACGGCCGCACAAAAGCTGGGTGAAAAGATGTACGCCAAGCAGCAGGCGGAAGCGGGCGCGGCCGGTGGTGACGCACCCGGTGGAGCCGGTGCTGGCGAAGCCAAGAAGGATGAGGGCGACGTCGTTGACGCCGAGTACACCGAAGTCAAAGACAAGAAGTAAGTAGCCCAGTCGTCACGGGCGAGGAGCGTATAATCGCGCCCTCGCCCATTTGCATTACCTC
>JAGNOM010000118.1 GCA_017990155.1 Propionivibrio sp.
GGGCGGTCAGATCGGCAGCCGAGACGCGCCCGCCGATGCCGCTGCCCGTTGTGCCGACGGCGAAATCCGTACCCGCGGCGCCCGTGGCGAACTTGCCTTCGTCGATCAGCTTGAAGATATCGCGTTCGATGACGCGTCCCTTCGGGCCGGTCGGTTCGACCTGGCGCAGGTCGACGGTGTGCTTCTCGGCGGTCGCCTTGGCGCGCGGCGAGATGCCGGCGATCGTGGTGGCTGCAGGAGTTGCAGGTGCGGCGGCCGCGGAGGCAACAGGGGCAGCAACCGGAGCAGCTGCAGGCGCTGCTTCTGCCGGCGCAGCGGATGCACCACGCGGGTCAAGTGCACTGAAGTCCTCGCCCTTGTTCCCGATGACGCAGACGTTGGTCAGGCAAGGTACGTCGTCGTTCTCCTCAAAGAAAATGGCGAGAATCTCGCCATCCACTTTCGCAGCTTCGTCAAAGGCGGCCTTGTCCGTTTCATACGTAAACAAGTCTTCTCCCGCCGCGACCTTGTCGCCGACCTTCTTGTACCACTTGCCAATGATGCAGCTTTCGACCGACTGTCCCTGCCGCGGCATGATTACGGGCGTTGCCATCCGATTCTCTCCTGATGATGTTTAGCGTGTCACTGTTGAACAGCGATGAGTCCTGACTCCACTCATGCGCGCTCGATTACGATCAAAACCTGTTTTTGCTTTCGCTGTTTAGTCCGACCTGTTCGAGCAGCGACGCTAACACTCACACCGCGACGCCATTCTGTCCAATGAACTTTTTTCAACTGACCGATTCCTCGACGGAATACCCAGACCCACAGATAACGAAACAGGTTTTCAAATGATGGCCGCCACTCTAGAACCCGATGCGACGATCGTCCTTACCTAAACGGCCAGATGACTTATCAGAGTGGCGAAATGCTTCTACCGGGATTCGGTCGAGCCAAACCAGGCGCTCGCCGAGCGCTTACTGCGCCCCGTTCGCGCGCTTGCGCAAGAGCTCGATGATCATCGACGCCGTTTGCTCGATCGAGCGCTGGCTGACGTCGATGGTCGGCCATTCGCAGCGCAGGAAGAGACGGCGCGCGTCGCGGACTTCGGCGCGCAGGTGTTCCAGATCGGCGTACTCGGTGTGCTCATCGTCGTGCCACTCCTTCAGGCGCGCCGAGCGAACGACCGCCAGGCGCTCCGGCTTCACGGTCAGCCCGACAATCAGCGGCTCCTTGGCGCGCAGCAACCAGGCAGGTGGCGGCACCCCGGGAACGAGCGGCACGTTGGCGGCCTTTATGCCGCGAGAGGCGAGATACATGCAGGTCGGCGTTTTGGTCGCGCGCGACACGCCGACGATGATGACGTCGGCGCCCGCGAGATCGTCGCTATTGATGCCGTCATCGTGGCCCAAGGTGTACTTCATCGCCTCGACGCGACGATAGTAGTCCTCGTCAAAGGTGTCGCCGGTACTGTTGTGGTGCTGAACCGGCGCTTCGGCGTACTCGGCCAGTCGGGTGATCAGCGGCTCGAGAGCGAACTGGAACGGAATGTGCAGCCGGCGGCAGCCTTCTTCGAGTGCCTCGCGCACATCACTGTGACTGATGCTGTGCACCACGAAACCGGGCGCAGTGGCCAGCTCGTTGAGTATTTCGGGTATCTGGTCGAGGCGCCGCACCATCTTCCACAAGCGGCGCTTCACTTCGACGCCCTCAAGCTGCGCCAGCGAGTTGCGCGCCAGCATCTCGATCAGCTCGCCCGAAGCGTGCGAGACGAGATACATGACGATTGTCCGGCTCATGCCACGGTCACCGGTGATAGCCGCCGTCGAGGCGCAGCACGCTGCCGTTGATCATCACATTCTTGAGCACATGCAGCACCAGCATGGCGAACTCCGCCGGATCGCCGAATCGATGCGGGAAGGGAATCTGATGCGCCAGACGCGAATCGAGGTTCTTTTCCATGTGGAACAGCGTCTGCGTACCGAACAGTCCCGGCGCGATGCCGACCACGCGGATACCCAGCGGACCGAGTTCGCGAGCCGCCGGCAGGATCATGCTGATGACGCCGCCCTTGGACGCCGCGTAGGCCGCTTCGCCGATCTGGCCTTCGTAGGCCGACACCGACGCTGTCGACACGATGACACCGCGCTCGCCGCTCGGCATCGGCGACAGCGTCGCCATGTCGGCCGCGGCCAGACGCATCATGTTGAAGGTCGAGATCAGATTGACTTCGACGAGCTGGCGAAAACTCTCCAGCGACATCGGCCCCTTGTCGCCGAAAATCGGCTCGAAATGGCCGCGACCAACGCAATGCACCAGCACGCGCGCCGCACCGTTGATCGCGCGCGCCTCCGCAATCGCCTTCTCCGCCGCCTCGGCATTGGCCACGTCGCAGTGGATGGCATGCGCCCCGATCTCCTCGGCCACCTTTCGCACGCCCTCCGCGTCGATATCGATGACCGTCACCTTGGCCCCCGCCTCCACCAGATAGCGCGCCGTTTCTGCACCCAGCCCCGATGCCGCCCCGGTCACGACGGCCGGGCATTCCCAAAGATCCATGGTCTGACTCCTGAATCCGCTCTGGCCGTCGCCGAGTCGGTTAATTGTTCTCAAGAAGGTCCGCCGCTGTTCTCGCTCTTCTCTGTCAGCAGCCCTCCAATCTCGCGTATCAGCTCAAGTCATGCAACTGCTTGTTCAACGGCGGACCTAGCTGCCAATCCGAAAAACTCACCTTCAGCCCACCTCTTTCGGGAGAGCAGATCATCGGGCCTACTGTGTAAGAACTCGAAACCGGAAATGGACAAAGCCGCATCAACGCCCAGGTATTGCTATCGCTTGAGACCTGCAATCGAAGCACGCCCTCTTTCACCGTGGCCCTGATCCAGAAATTCTCCGGATTCCCTTCATAGGGATTCGTGGCCCAGTCGGATTGACCATTGGTCACCACACTGCTCAGCATCGCGCGCCCGTCCGACAGTTCGATCCCGGCCTTCATCCAGTGCGTCTCATCGACCCGGACCATAATGCCGGCCTGGTCGTAAAGCTCCTTGAATTGCCCTTGCACGCGAAGCTGTGCAGTGAAATCTCCGTCCGTCTGGAACCCGTAAAAGTGCCCGGAATCGCGCTTGAAACCGTAGTAGGTTTCCTGCCAGAAATCTGAACCGGCGTCCGTAACAACGTGAAGACCAGCACCGTCAGTGACGAAATCTTGCGGTTGATTCAACCAACGACCGCCGGAAAAAACCGGAAAAACCGGGGACAGACCACGTTTTCCGTCCATATCTACCATCCCATCACCTTCTTGATCTGCGCCCGCAATTGTTCCGGACGGAATGGCTTGATGATGAAACCCGAGATTCCGAGCGCGACCGCGTTCAGGACGTCCTGCTTCCCCGCTCCGACGGCGAGCATGAGGATGACGGGCAAGGACTTGAGCTTCTCGTCGGCACGCACGGCGTGCATCAGGTCGGTGCCGTTCATGCCGGGCATGTCGGTGTCGCTGATCATCAGGTCGTAGCTGCGGGATTGCAGCCTTCTGAGCGCGTCGGTGCCGTTGGTGGCCTGATCGATGGTGAGGTCGGTGCGGTTACAGGAGAGCAATAGTTGCAGGACGGCCGTGCGTACGTTGGCCTGGTCGTCGACGATAAGGATGTGCGCCATGCGTCCTCCGGGGATTCCATTCAAGAGGCATTTCGATGCCTGGAGAGGCACTATCCCTGCCCCGGAAAGCCTTGTCAACGCGGGTTATCCGCCGACTACCTAGGCTGTCTTCACTGAAATACCACTGCACATCGACTTCGGTTCGACTTGCGTCTTTTCGCCAAACAAGCACTTTATCTGGCAGATTTTGTAAGGTTGTGTAACAGCGATCGACCGAAGATGCGTCCATCGCAATCACTTTCAATTCCTGCCAAATGGACACATTCGTTGCTGCCGTCGATCTGGGTGCCTCAAGCGGACGCGTGCTGCTCGCCTGCCTGGGCGCCGCGCGCGAGACGCTCAGCATCGAGGAGGTGCACCGCTTCGACAACGGCTTTGTGAATCGCGACGGCCACGATTGCTGGGACGTCGACGATCTGGTCGCACAAATCAACGTCGGGCTGGAGCGCATCGTCGATCGTGGCATCAAGCTCGCCTCCGTCGGTGTCGATACGTGGGCCGTCGATTTCGTGCTGCTCGACGCAGACGGCAAGATGCTTGGCCAACCCGTTGCCTACCGCGACCACCGCACCGACGGCGTCATGGACGAGGTGTTCAAGACGATCCCGCGCGAAAAGCTCTATGAGCGCACCGGAATCGCCTTCCTGCAATTCAACACGATCTACCAGCTCGTCGCGCTGATGCGCGAGAACCCGGACTGGCTGCCGCGCGCGCGCACGCTGCTCTTGATGCCCGACTACCTGCAATACCGCCTGTGTGGTACGCAGTCATGCGAGACGACGAACGCCAGTACGAGCCAGCTGATCTCGGTCAAGACAAAATCCTGGGATATCGACTTGCTGCGCAGCCTCGGCATTCCGCTGCACTGGTTTTTACCCTTGACCCAGCCCGGCACCGTCATCGGCGAGTGGGTCTCCCCGAACGGGAGCCGGGTCAAGGTCATCACGCCGGCGACGCATGACACGGCCTCCGCCGTGCTCGCCGTGCCGCTGGAAGATGAAGACTCGGTCTATATCAGCTCGGGCACCTGGTCGCTGATGGGCATTGAGAGCGATGTTCCCTATTGCGACGAGCGCGCGCTGGCCGCCAACTTCACCAATGAAGGCGGCGTCGACGGCACCTATCGCGTGCTCAAGAACATCATGGGACTGTGGCTGATCCAGCGCCTGCGAGACACTTATCCCGATCTTTCGTTTGCCGACCTCGTCGCCCAGGCCGAAAGTGCCACGCCGTTCGCTTACCTGATCAATCCGAACGACGACCGATTCCTGAACCCGTCTTCGATGAAGCAGGCGATCGCCGAGTACTGCCGCGAAACGAATCAAGGCGCGCCGCAGAGTGCGGGCGAGTTTGCTCGCTGCATCTTCGAGAGCCTCGCCTTCCTCTACCGCCAGACGCTCGAAGCGCTCACCACGCTCGCCGGCCGCCAGTACAAGCGCATCCACATCGTCGGCGGCGGCAGCAAAAATGACTTCCTGAACCAGCTGTGCGCCGATTTCTGCCGGCTGCCAGTCTTCACCGGCCCGATCGAAGCCTCGGCGCTCGGCAACATCACCTGCCAGCTGCGCGCCCTCGGCCAACTGGCAGACCGCAAGGCGATTCGCACTCTGATTCGCAAAGAATTTTCCGGACAAACGCTGCAACCCCGAACCGAGTACGCCGAGAGCATCGAGCAGCACTGGCTTCGTTTCCAAGGACTCGGCCAAACGCGTCCGGCCTGATCAACAGACTCACTACCCCACACCAGAAGGAGCCGCCCCATGAGCAACCTGACCCACACCGCCTACGCCGAGGCAAAAAAGCGCTACGCACTGGCCGGTATCGACACCGACGCCGCACTCAAGGCACTCGGCGGCATTCCGGTATCGATGCACTGCTGGCAGGGCGACGACGTCGCCGGCTTCGAGATGCCCGACGTCGCTTTAAGCGGCGGCATCCAGACGACCGGCAACTATCCGGGTAAGGCCAAGACCGCCGACCAGCTACGGCAGGACGCCGAACAGGCGATGGCGCTGATCCCGGGCGCAAAGCGCTTCAACCTGCACGCCATCTACCTCGACACCGAGGAGAAAGTGGCGCGCGACAAGATCGAGCCCAGGCACTTCAAGAGTTGGGTCGACTGGGCGAAGAAACTCGGCATTGGCCTCGACTTCAACCCGAGCTGCTTCTCGCACCCGAACTTCGTCGACGGCATGACGCTGGCGCATCCGGACCCGATCATCCGCCAGTTCTGGATCGACCACTGCATCGCCTGCCGCCGCATTTCCGACTACTTCGGCGAAGAACTCGGCACACCTTGCGCGATGAATATCTGGATTCCCGACGGCATGAAGGACATGCCGGCCGACCGCTCGGCCCCGCGCCAGCGCTTGCTTTCGGCGCTCGACGAGATCATCAACGCCGACGTGCCGAACAAGCACCACGTCGTCGCCGTCGAAGGCAAGCTGTTCGGTATCGGCGCCGAAAGCTACACCGTCGGCTCGAACGAGTTCTACATGGCCTACGCCATTTCGCGCAAGACCGCGCTGTGCCTCGACGCCGGCCACTTTCACCCGACCGAGATCGTCTCCGACAAGATCACGGCGGTCATGCCCTTCGTCGATCAGGTGCTGCTGCACGTGACGCGTTCCGTGCGTTGGGACAGCGACCACGTCGTCATGCTCGACGACGAAACGCAAGCCATCGCCAACGAGATCGTGCGCAACGGGCTGGAAAAGCGTGTGCTGATCGGCCTCGACTTCTTCGACGCATCGATCAACCGCGTCGCGGCCTGGGTGATCGGCACGCGCAACATGAAGAAAGCGCTGCTACGTTCGCTGCTCGATCCGACCAAGGCACTGCGCGACGCGGAGAACGCCAAGGATTACACGACGCGCCTGGCGCTCATGGAAGAGCAGAAGAGCATGCCGTGGAGCGCGGTGTGGGATTTCTACTGCGAACAGAACAACTGCGGGGTCGGCATCGACTGGCTGGCCACCGTCAAGCAATACGAGAGCGAAGTGCTCTCAAAGCGGGCATAAGAAGTAGAAAACGTAGCACTGGTCGCGCGCAGCACGGCAAGGCCAGGGAGGAAAGCACTGTCACGGGCGGCAGGACTGGAAACAGACCGTACCGCTCACCAGTGAGAATTCATGTAGTGGAAGTTCGGCAATTTCAGTAGCAACACTCAGTCAACTAAAGGAGTTTTTCATGAAATTCACCAAGACACTTACCGCCGCCGCCATCATCGCCGCAGGTCTCGCGTTCTCTGCGCAAGCCGCTGAAAAAGTGAAGATCGCCATGGTCGTCAAGACACTGGGCAATGGCTTCTTCGACGCTGCCCACCAGGGCGCTGACGAAGCCGCCAAGGAACTCGGCGACGTCGAAATCATCTTCACCGGCCCGGCCAAGGCCACCGCCGAAGGCCAGATCGAACTGATCAATTCGCTCGTCGCACAGAAGGTGCAAGCGATCGTCGTTTCGGCCAACGATCCGGACGCGCTCGTTCCCGCCACCAAGAAGGCCATGGGACGCGGCATCAAGGTCTTGTCGTTTGATTCGGGCATCGCCAAGGACGGTCGTCTGTTCAACCTGCTGCCGTCGTCCAACGCGCTGATCGGTGAAAAGCTGGTCAAGATGACCGTTGACGCCGTCGGCAACAGCGGCGAAATCGCTGTTCTCTCGGCCACCGCACAGGCGACCAACCAGAACGCCTGGATCGAAGAAATGAAGAAGGTCCTGGCCAAGCCGGAATACAAGGATCTCAAGCTCGTGACCGTGGCTTACGGCGACGACCAGACCGACAAGAGCTATCGTGAAGCGCAAGGCCTGTTCAAGAGCTACCCGAACCTGAAGGCGATCATCGCCCCGACCACCGTTGGTATCGCGGCTGCTTCCAAGGCTGTGCAAGATGCGAACCTGATCGGCAAGGTGTACGTCACGGGTCTCGGCCTGCCGTCCGAAATGGCCGGCCACGTGAAGAGCGGCGCGGTCAAGTCGTTCGCCATCTGGAACCCGATCGACCTCGGCTACTCGATCACCTACGCGGCGCATCAGTTTGTCACGGGCAAGGCTGGCAAGACCGTTTCGCTCGGTCGCGTTGGCACCGCCACGCCGGATGCCGATGGTTCCGCTCCGATGGCCGAGCCCTTCACCTACGACGCAAGCAACGTCGAGAAGTTTGCCAAGTTCTTCTAATTGACGACGTACCGGAACGGGATTGTCGCCATCCCTCGTGGCAACCCCGTCCGGGCTCAGGCAAGGCAAACGTTACGCACAAGAACGGTTGGTGCCGTGATATCACGGCACCAACCGTCCGATGCAGTCGCAGCAACTCACAAGCAACCACCAGGAGCAGTCAGCATGCAGGCTCAAGATCGTC
>JAGNOM010000429.1 GCA_017990155.1 Propionivibrio sp.
CTCCGGCCTTGCCGCGGCCTTCCGCGGCACCGGCATCGCCGAGGGCGTGGGGACGGCCGAACACGGCGAGTTCCTGCTCCGCCTCGGCTGCGATCTCGCGCAGGGTTACGGCATCGCCCGCCCGATGCCGGCCGACGCCGTCCCGGATTGGGCAGCGACCTGGAAACCCGATCCAACCTGGGGCGCGCGCCGCAACCTGAGTGCAACGCGCGACGATCTGCCGCTGTTGTATGCCGAGGTCGAGCTTCGCCACTGGGTCAAATGCGTCGAATCCTGTTTCGTCAGCAGCAGCAACGTGCAGACTGCGGCCGATGTGTGTGAGGACCGCTTCGGGCGCTGGTACCACGGTGACGGGCAGAATCAATACGGGCGCCTGACCGCGTTCGCCGCCATCGGCCCCTTGCAGGAAGCCTTGCATGTGCTCGGCAACGAGCTGACGGCATTGTGGTCCGACGGCCACACCGAGCACGCGCGTAGCCAGCTGAACGAACTGCACGCCCTGCGTCGCGAACTGACCCGGCACCTGCACGCGTTGCTGGAAGAAAGCGTCGAAGCCCGCCAGGTTCTTCGCTTCCCCTTGTTCTGAGAGAAGGCGCGCAGCGACTGCTCCGGCCCGATGCGTTAGAAAGTGTTCGTCATACCGGCGAAAGCCGGTATCCCGTATCGGAGAGCAAGCGCTAACCGTTTTCTGCCTTGAAGCGCTCGCCCCAATCGCGCATCTGCAACAACAGCGGCTCCAGCGACGCCCCGAGCTCGCTCAGTTCGTATTCAACGCGCGGTGGCACTTGTGCGAACACGTGCCGATTGACGATGCCGTCGGCCTCCAGTTCCCGCAGTTGCAAGGTGATCATGCGCTGCGTGGCATTCGGCACCACCCGGCAGAGATCGCTGAAACGCTTGCGCCCCTCAAGCAGATGGAACAGCAGCACCGGCTTCCATCGCCCGCCGACGACCGCCAGCGTCGCCTCGACCGCACACCCCGTTTTCCAATCGCATTTACGCGCCATTCCGTCGTTTCTCCGCAAGCCGAAATCAATGGCGATGCATACTATCAAAAATGTACGTACTGGCAATAATAAACACTACAAACTAAGATCGTACTTTTCTTTCACCCAAAGAACTCAGGAGCGATCCAATGAAGGCCTACGAGATTGTTTCCGGGACCGGCATCGATGCGATTCAACTGATCGATCGTCCGGCCCCCGTGGCACGCGCCGGCGAGGTTGTCATCGACATGCGTGCGTGTTCGCTCAACTTCCGTGATGCGATCAACATCGCCGGGCCACAGGACGGCAGCGCCAAGGCCACGGGCGTCGTGCCGCTCTCGGACGGCGCCGGCATCGTCTCCGCCGTTGGCGAAGGCGTCACCCGCTTGAAGCTTGGCGACCGTGTCGCGGGCGCGTTCATGCCCGACTGGATCAACGGTCCGATGACGCCCGAGGTACAAGCCGGCGCGCTCGGCGGAACAGTCGATGGCGTGCTGGCCGAACAGATCGCATTGCCGGCGACCGGTGTCGTAAAAATCCCGGAGCATCTCTCGTTCGAGGAAGCGTCGACACTGCCCTGCGCCGGCGTCACCGCGTGGTACGCGCAGTTCATCGGCGGCCATATTCTTCCGGGCGATACCGTGCTCCTGCTCGGCACCGGCGGCGTATCGATCTTTTCGCTGCAGTTCGCGAAGATGGCCGGTGCGCGCGTCATCCTCACCAGTTCGAGCGACGAGAAGCTCGAACGCGCCCGTGCCCTGGGCGCCGACCACGTGATCAACTACCGCCAGCATCCCGAGTGGCAGAACGCCGTCCTCGATCTGACCGAAGGCAAAGGCGCCGATCATGCGGTCGAAGTCGGCGGGCCGGACACGCTGAACAAGACGCTGCAGGCCGTGCGCGTCGGCGGTTCCATCTCGCTGATGGGTGTGCTCACCGGCTTTACCGCCAATCTCTCCACCGTCTCGATCCTGCACAAGAACATCAAGATTCAGGGCACCTATGTCGGCTCCGTGGCCATGTTCGAGGCGATGAATCGCGCCATCGCGCTGCACCGGATGAAGCCCGTCGTGGACCGGGTATTTCCCTTTCACGCGGCGGTCGATGCGCTCGACTACCTCAAGTCGGGAAGCCATTTTGGCAAGGTCGTGATTAGCCTCTGACGAAGAGACCCGGCGGCGGGCAACGCTCAGTTGCTTGCTTCGGCGCGCCGGTATTGCGCTTGCCAGTTGGGTTGGGTTTGTGCGACGGGGCGGGTGGTGTGGGTTGCGCGAACTGCGCGAGATCCAAGTTTCCAGCAATCGACGACCTGCGCGATCAGGGCCGTCTCTTCGTGCGCGAAAACGCCATCGGCGCGGATGATGTCGAGCATCATGCCGAACGCCTGCTCGCGCAGATTCGGGTCGTTGATGTCCTTGAGCAGCTCGCCAATGCATTCGGTGCTCAGGTCGTATTGACCGGTCGCCATGCGGTTGCCGCAGGCCTCCAGGTCGTCGCAGAACTCGTCGACGATCTGGTCGAAACGGTAGCGGCCAATCCCCAGACGAAAGCAGCAGGCGCTGCCCTTGAGCGCCTCCAGTTCGCCCGGATCGATCGCGCCATCCGCCATAAGCGCCAGCGCAACCACACGAGCCACGGCCTCAGGACTGTCTGAT
>JAGNOM010000430.1 GCA_017990155.1 Propionivibrio sp.
GATTCTCGCTGCCGCGCGCTGGCTGTTCGACGTACCCATGCACGGCAGCCTGCTCCTGCTCTTTGCTGTGGTGCTGCTTTTCATCTGCGCCAACCTGACGCTCGGTATCACCTTCAGCTCGATCGCACGCAACCAGCTTCAGGCCATGCAGATGACGATCTTCTTCTTCATGCCCTCGCTGCTGCTCTCGGGCTTCATGTTCCCGTTTCGCGGCATGCCGGACTGGGCGCAGATGGTCGGTAACGTGTTGCCGCTCACGCACTTTCTGATCCTTGTGCGCGGCATCCTGCTCAAGGGCAACGGCATCGAAATGATCTGGCCGCACACCTGGCCGATCCTGTTGTTCATGGGCGCCGTGCTGGCCTTCGGTCTGAAGACCTTCCGCAAGACGCTGGATTGAGGCTGGGCGGTGGGTGGCGGTTCCAATATCTATTGCCTGAGTCTGAACTTGAAATGCGCACCGCAGAATTGGGACTGCACTTGCTCAAGATTGATGTTGCCGTCAGGTGTCGGCCAGGGGCCGTCTATCAGGATAGTCCCACAAAGCCGCTATTGAACCATTCTTGGCGCATACAATAAGCGTCGTACAAATTATTGGGCTTTCCAGGTTTCGTCACTGTGGTCGCCCACAAGAAACTAGGCGGGAATCATGCGCGCTACTATCGCCTCCAGCATAGTGTTCTATCTCATGCTGCTTTCAATCGGCACCGTTAGTGCTGATGAGTGGGACTTTGCGGCTCCACACAAGAATCGTTGCTCTGTGGGCAGCATGTTGGATATGAACGAATGCATGGAAACGGAATACAGTAAAGCCGACGCAAGGCTCAACCAACTTTATAAACGACTATTGTTGTCCCTTGTCGACCCTAGACCCTTACGTAGATCACAGTCTGCATGGATCAAGTTTAGAGACTTGGATTGCTTATATTCTGGCTCAGGCATCAGTGGTGGCGGCAGTCTGGCTCCCCTCAATGACAGTGCTTGTCGTATCGACAAGACCGAAAAGCGCATTCGCGATCTCGAGCGATACCTTGAATGGAATTGCAACGGCTGCCCGCCTAGGAAATAGTCGGAGTTCCCGGGTTTGCCTCGCTGGCCGAATAGTCTTGCTGTTGAATGTCCGCTTGCGCTAGCCACGAAAGACGACTCCGGATCGAACTCTGCCAGCCGCTGTTCTTTGTTTGAACCAGAACGGGTTCTTCCCTACAACCCGAAAATCTCGATCAACTGCCGCGCGACGCCGTCTTCGTCGCAGTGCTGGGCGACCGGGTGGGCGGGTAGCGCGCGCTTCAGGCGGTCGGTGGCGTTGTCCATGACGAATCCACGCGCGGCCATCGTGAGCATCTCGTAGTCGTTCATGCCGTCGCCGAAGGCGATCGCGTCGTCGATGTCGAGGCCGAAGGCGGCGAGGGCTTCCTTGGCGGAGTTGCCCTTGTTGACGTTGGCGGCCATCACTTCCAGGCAGTCGTCGCGCGAGAAGACGATGCTTGCCTGCTCCGGGTAGCGTTCGAGCAGGATGCGTTCGAGACCGACCAGTGCCGGATGCTCGCCGGTGAAGCAGAACTTGTGGATGCCGGTCATATCGATGTGCGACAGATCGGCGACCGTATAGAGGAAACCTGAATCCTTGTGGAACTCAAGCAATTCCGGGACTTCGCGCGCGAGATACCAGTCGTTGCGCGTGTAGATGTTGGCGTCGTAGTCCGGGTTGCCGTCCGAGAGCCGGATCAGGTCTTCGGCCATTTCGGGCGCCAGGGTGTGTTGAAAGAGCAGGCTGTCGTCGGCGGCGGAGACGAGCGCGCCGTTCGAGGTGATCAGGTCGCATTCGAAGCCCATCGTCTGGCGGATGCCTTGCACGTCGATGATGTGGCGTCCGGTCGCCACGATGAATTTGACGCCGCCGTCGACGAGCGTCTTGAGCGTGGCGCGGGTGCGCTCGGAGACCTGGTGCTGGCTGTTCAGGAGCGTTCCGTCGAGATCGGAGATGACTGCTTTGTACATGGAGATTGACCTGAGAGTGTTACCCAACTGCTGCGTTGTCGCGATGCGAAAGGCGAGGAGTTTACTCCTCCATGCGACAGACAAAAAAATCCCCGCGGTGTTCGCGGGGACTGAAATCTCGAAGCAGTGCTTCGAGACGGAGGGTGATGCGGAGGAGATGAGACCCAAACTCGGTGAAACAAACTTCTGCTGCATGGCGCCGGACGTCTGGGGCGTCCGGCGCCCAACCTGGAATTAGCCCAGCATGTAGCGTTGGAAGACGAGTGCGTCCTGGGCTTGCTTGTCCATTTCGGCCTCGTTCGCGCCTTCGCTGAGGTCGCGCCAGACCTTGATGTCCGATCCGACGGTGCCGCCCATCTTGATGAACGGCTCCATGACGACCGTGCCGTCGTAGCCGATGTCGCGCAGCGCTTCGCCGATTTCGCGCCAGGGCGTGCGGCCCTTGCCCGGCACGCGGCGATTGCATTCGCCGGTGTGCAGGTGGCCGAGCAGCGAGCCGGCGGTGCGAATGGCGCCGCCGATGCTGTCTTCCTCGATGTTCATGTGGAAGGTGTCGAGCATGACCTTGACGTTCGGCTTGCCGACTTCCTTGACGAAGGCGACGCCTTCGGCGGCGGTGTTGAGCACGTGGTTCT
>JAGNOM010000119.1 GCA_017990155.1 Propionivibrio sp.
ATGGGAACGATGATCCAGCGCCACAAGCTGCAGGAAGCCGATTATCGCGGCACTCGCTTTGCCGACCATCCGTTCGACCTCAAGGGCAACAACGACCTGCTGCTGCTGAGCAAACCCGAGATCATTCGTGGCATCCACGCCGAGTATCTCGCGGCCGGCGCCGACCTCCTCGAGACCTGCACCTTCAACGCCACGTCGCTGTCGCAGGCCGACTACCACCTCGAAGCTATCGTCTATGAACTGAACGTGGCTGGCGCCAGACTTGCGCGCGAGGCATGCGACGAGTTCACCGCGAAAGACCCGAAGAAGCCGCGTTTCGTTGCCGGCGTGCTCGGGCCGACGTCGCGCACCGCGTCGATTTCGCCGGACGTGAACGATCCGGGCTACCGCAACGTCACCTTCGAAGGCCTTGTCGAGTCCTATACCGAAGCCATCCGTGGCCTGACCGACGGCGGCGCCGACATCCTGCTCGTCGAAACCGTGTTCGACACGCTCAATGCCAAGGCCGCGCTGTTCGCCATCGAGCAGTTCTTCGAAAACGTTGGCCGGCGTTGGCCGGTGATGATTTCCGGCACGATTACCGATGCATCGGGCCGCACGCTTTCCGGACAAACGGCCGAAGCCTTCTGGAACTCGCTCAGTCACATCAAGCCGCTGTCCTTCGGCCTCAACTGCGCGCTCGGCGCGGGCGAACTGCGCCAGTACGTCGAGGAACTCGCGCACCGCTGCGATTGCTTCATCTCGGCGCACCCGAACGCCGGGCTGCCGAACGCCTTCGGCGGCTACGACGAAACGCCGGATCAGCTGGCCGATGAAATCGTCGACTGGGCCAAACACGGCTTCGTGAATATCGTTGGCGGTTGCTGCGGCACCTCGCCCGATCACATCGCCGCCATCGCACGCAAGGTGGCAGGCATTGCGCCGCGCGCGATTCCCGAGATCGAGAAGAAGCTGCGATTGTCTGGCCTTGAACCCTTCAACGTCGGGCCGGAATCACTGTTCGTGAACGTCGGCGAACGCACCAATGTCACCGGATCGAAAGCCTTCGCGCGCATGATCCTCGAAGGCCGCTTCGACGACGCGCTCGCCGTCGCCCGCCAGCAGGTGGAAAACGGCGCGCAGGTGATCGACATCAACATGGACGACGCGATGCTCGACGGCAAGGCGGCGATGGAGCGCTTCCTCAAGCTGATCGCCTCGGAACCCGACATCTCGCGCGTGCCGATCATGCTCGACTCGTCGAAGTGGGAAATCATCGAGGCCGGCCTCAAGTGCATCCAGGGCAAGGGCATCGTCAATTCGATCTCGATGAAGGAAGGCGAGGCGGCATTCCTGCATCACGCCAAGCTCGCCCGCCGCTATGGCGCGGCCGTCATCGTCATGGCCTTCGACGAGAAGGGCCAGGCCGACACCTACGCGCGCAAGACGGAGATCTGCAAGCGTGCCTACGGTCTGCTCGTCGGCATTGGCTTCCCCGCCGAAGACATCATCTTCGATCCGAACATCTTCGCCATCGCCACAGGCATCGAGGAACACAACAACTACGCCGTCGACTTCATCGAGGCCTGCCGCTGGATCCGCGCCAATCTGCCCTACGCGCAGATATCGGGCGGCGTCTCCAACGTCTCGTTCTCGTTCCGTGGCAACGACCCGGTGCGTGAGGCGATCCATACCGTCTTTCTCTATCACGCGGTCAAGGCCGGGCTATCGATGGGCATCGTCAACGCCGGCATGGTCGGCATCTACGACGATCTCGATCCGGCGCTGCGCGAGAAAGTGGAAGCCGTCGTTCTCAACCAATCGCCCGACGCTGGCGAGGCGCTGGTCGAATTCGCGCAGACCGTCAAGGAAGGCAAGGCCAAGGACTCCGGACCGGACTTGAGCTGGCGCGAACTGTCGGTCGAGGCGCGGCTCTCGCACGCGCTGGTCAAGGGCATCACCGATTTCGTTGTCGCTGATACCGAGGAATGCCGTGCCGCGCTCGAAGCGGCCGGCAAGCCGCCGCTGTCGGTCATCGAAGGCCCGCTGATGGGCGGCATGAACGTCGTCGGCGACCTTTTCGGCGCCGGCAAGATGTTCCTGCCGCAGGTGGTGAAATCGGCGCGCGTCATGAAGCAGGCTGTTGCCCACCTGATCCCGTACATCGAAGAGGAAAAGCGCCGCACCGGCGCCGCCAGCAAGGGGCGCGTCATCATGGCCACGGTCAAGGGCGACGTGCACGACATCGGCAAGAACATCGTTGGCGTTGTCCTTGGCTGCAACGGCTACGAAGTCATCGACCTCGGCGTCATGGTCTCGTGCGACAAGATCCTGCACGCGGCCAAGGAACACGGCGCGCAGGCGATCGGCCTCTCAGGCCTTATCACGCCGTCGCTGGAGGAAATGAGCCACGTCGCCGCCGAAATGCAGCGGCAGGGCTTTGACGTTCCGCTCTTGATCGGCGGCGCGACGACCAGCCGCGCGCATACCGCGATCAAGATCGCACCGCACTACGAAGGCACCGTCGTCTATGTACCGGACGCCTCGCGCGCCGTCGGCGTCGTCACCAAGCTGTTGTCGATCGACAACGCGGCCGGTTACAAGGAAGAAGTCGCTGCCGATTACGAACGCGTGCGCGCCCAGCACGCCAACAAGAAAGGCGTGCAGCTCGTGTCGCTCGAGGCGGCGCGGAACAACCGCTTCGTCTGGAGCGCCGACCCGGCGCACACACCGCACGCTCCGGCCAAACCCGGCCTGCACGTGCTGCGCGAAGTCGATCTGGCAACGCTCGCCGAATACATCGACTGGGGGCCGTTCTTCCAGACCTGGGATCTGGCCGGCGCCTTCCCGAAGATTCTCGACGACGAGGTTGTCGGCGAAACGGCACGCTCGGTGTTTGCCGACGGCAAGGCGATGCTCGAGAAGCTCATCGCGGAGAAATGGATTTCCGCCAACGCGGTCTTCGGTCTCTACCCGGCCAACGCGGTCGGCGACGACATCGATATCTATACCGACGAATCGCGCAGCGAAGTCGCGATGACCTGGCACAATCTGCGCCAGCAGCACGAACGTCCGTCGGGCAAACCGCACCAGTCGCTCACCGACTTTGTTGCCGAAAAAGGAACGCCCGACTGGATCGGCGCCTTCGCCGTCACCGCTGGCCTCGGCATCGAGAAGAAGCTCGCCGAATTCGAGGCGGCACACGACGACTATCACGCGATCATGTTGAAATCGCTCGCCGACCGACTCGCCGAGGCTTGTGCCGAGTGGCTGCACCGCGAAGTGCGCACTAACTACTGGGGCTACGCCGCCGACGAAATACTCGACAACGACGCGCTGATTCGCGAGCAGTATCTCGGCATCCGCCCCGCCCCCGGCTACCCGGCGTGCCCCGACCACACGGCCAAGGGACCGCTGTTCGAACTGCTCGACGCCCCGGCCAACGCCGACATGGGCATCACCGAGTCGTTCGCCATGACCCCGGCCGCCGCCGTTTCCGGCTTCTATATCGCGCACCCGCAAGCGCAGTATTTCGCCGTGACCAAGATCGGCCGCGACCAGCTGGAAGACTGGGCCAAGCGCACCGGCCTGAGCGTCGCGCAGGCCGAGCGTTGGCTGGCGCCGGTGCTGTAGTCGCTGGCGCGCCAATGTCTTTGCCAACACAGCTGCCGGAGTTTGTCGAGCGCGACGCAAACCTCGCCCGGCGCAATACGCTGGCGCTGCCGTCACACGCCGCGCTCTACGCGCGGATTACCTCGGCCGATCAACTCAGCGAGTTGGTCGACACCTGCTCGCCCAGCGACACGCGCCTCTTCGTTCTCGGCGGCGGCAGCAACCTCGTGCTCTCCGGCGACTTCGACGGCCTCGTGCTGCACATGGCGATCCCCGGCCGCGAACTCGTCGCAGAAGACGCCGATGCCTGGTACATACGAGCCGGTGGCGGCGAGAACTGGCACGACTTTGTGCAATGGACGCTGGCGCAAGGCTGGCCGGGCTTGGAAAACCTGTCGCTGATCCCCGGCACGGTAGGCGCCGCGCCGATCCAGAACATCGGCGCCTACGGGCTGGAAGTCGCCGAGCGCTTCCACTCGCTCACCGCGTTCGAAATGGAGTGCGGCAAATCAGTACGCTTCGACCGCACCGCCTGCCGCTTTGGCTACCGCGACAGTGTATTCAAGCAGGAGGGCTGGCACCTCGAAGGGCGCTTCGTTATCACCGACGTCACCTTCCGCCTGGCCAAACAGTGGCAGCCGCTCAC
Source organism: Propionivibrio sp. (assembly GCA_017990155.1). Classification (GTDB taxonomy): domain Bacteria; phylum Pseudomonadota; class Gammaproteobacteria; order Burkholderiales; family Rhodocyclaceae; genus Propionivibrio. The sequence continues at coordinate 4,238 of JAGNOM010000119.1, forward strand.
CCGCTACGCTGACATCGGTGGCGAACTCGCGGCACTCAAAATCGCCACGCCGACGGCGCAGCAGATCGCCGATGCGGTGATCGCAGTCCGCCAGCGCAAACTGCCCGACCCGGCGCAGATCCCCAATACCGGTAGCTTCTTCCACAACCCGGTCGTCGATGTGGAAACAGCGGATCGTCTGCTGGAAGCGCATCCCGGCCTGCCGCACTACCCGCAACCGGATGGCCGCGTCAAACTCGCTGCCGGCTGGCTGATCGATCAAGCCGGCTGGAAAGGCCGCGATCTCGGCCCGGTCGGCATGTACGAAAAGCAGGCGCTCGTCCTCGTCAATCGCGGCGGCGCAACCGGCACCGATGTCGCGGCCCTGATGCGCGCCGTGCAAGGCGACGTACGCGAACGCTTCGGCGTCGAACTGACACCCGAACCAGTCTTCCTGTAGATGAGCCAGAGCTGCCAGGAGTGTGGCGCGTGCTGCGCAGCATTTCGCGTTTCGTTCTATTCGACCGAAACCAACGCGCATCCCGAAGGCACGGTCCCGGCCGAACTGACGACGCCAGTCACCCCCCACCTCGTCGCCATGCGCGGCACCGACACCAAGAACCCACACTGCGTTGCGCTCGACGGCGAAGTCGGGAAATCGGTCAGCTGCAACATCTACCCGCTGCGTTCGAGCACTTGCCACGACTGCGAAGCCGGCTCGGAGAAGTGCAACCGGGCAAGGCAACGTCACGGTTTGCCGAGGATCGAGTAGCGCATTTCGAAATCACAAACGGTTCAGAAACACTCCTCGGTCGGTTACTACCATTCGCGGACTTGTATCTCCCGCAAGAACGTCGCACTAGCTCTTCTGATGCCTCCGCCTCATTTGTCGCCCATCCCGGATGTTGAGCCCCATCAGGAAAAGGTTGGTGGCACCGGCCAGCAATTCGATTCCTTGCACGGTGTAAAACCAGGTATCGAACTCGCTGACCTGCGCCTTGGCGCTGAGAAAAAGCGCGGCAGGAATCAGCACCAGCAAGCCGTTTGCGCCGATGATCGGCATGCGGCGACGTTTGGCGACCAGCGTCGGGAAGGTGCTCTTTCCCCCCAAAACGAAGCCAGTGGTACCGGTAATTACCATGCACGGAATGAGCGCGATGAATGCGTAGGTGATAGCGACCTTGACACTGGTCACAGCGCGTTGGCTCAGGAACAACTCGGAAACGACTGTGGACAACCAGAAGGTCGCGATGAAAAGGAAGGACAGAATACCTGCGGTGGCGTGGACCTTACGTTTCATCGTGGTCTTCTTGAGCTGGCATGTCATGAAGCTTGGTGAGTCGGTCCAGGGTGCGAAGTGTCATTTCAAGATCATGCGCGGAGAACTGTTCACCGGTTTTGGTCGCGTGGGCTTCCCAAGCCGAATTTACCTGCTGGAATAGCGCATTGCCTCGCTCGGTCAGATGGTAATGAGGCGAACGTTGATGAGCAGGATTTGGCAGTTTCTCAAGAAGACCATCCTCGACGAGGAGATTGAGTTGCTTCTGGGCTCCTTGGCGCGAAACGCTTATCTGTTCAGCGGTTTGCGGTGCCGTCTGTTTCTGTCCAGCCCAGGCGATAGCCCCGAGGATCTGCCATCGGGCACTGGTCAGGCCGAAGGGAGCGGTAAAGGTATCGCCCCACTCCAGTAGCTTCCCGTTGGCCTGGAAGAGCGCGACAACAGTCTCGGAAATCAATCGGGAAATTTCTGATTGCATACAACGAACCTCGCTATGGACATAATCGACAACCAGTTTCCATAAATGCAAACTGGTTGTCAAATAACCAGCTTCGCGGCATTCCACCACGTGCGCCAGAGTCAGCGCCCAATCGCCCCTCCTCAATCAGTTAAAATCCCGCCTTTGCAAGTCCCGGAATCTCCATGAACGCCCGTCTGCGCGAAATCCCCTACAACTACACCTCGTTTTCCGACCGCGAGATCGTCATTCGCCTGTTGGGCGCAGAGAACTGGGCGATCCTTGACGAACTTCGCAGCCAGCGTGTAACCGGGCGTTCGGCGCGGATGCTCTACGAGGTGCTGGGCGACATCTGGGTCGTGCAGCGCAACCCTTACCTGGACGACGATCTGCTCGCCAACCGTGAGCGGCGCGATGCGCTGGTCGCAGCGCTGCGCCACCGTCTGCACGAGATCGACAAACGGCGGCAAGGCAACGACAAGGTGCTGGGGCTGTACCAGGCGGCGGGCGCGGCGGTCGATGCCTTCGAGCGTCATTTCACGGAGACGGCCGAGCTGCGCCAGCGCGTGCTGAAAACGCTCGTGCGCCACACGCGCCGCGACAACATTGCCTTCGACGGACTGGCGCGCGTTTCGCACGTCACCGACGCGACCGACTGGCGCGTCGAATACCCGTTCGTCGTGCTCTACCCCGACACCGAGGACGAAATCGCGGCGCTCGTGCGCGGCTGCATCGAACTCGGGCTGACGATCATTCCGCGCGGCGGCGGTACCGGCTACACCGGCAGCGCCGTGCCGCTGACGCCGCTGTCGGTCGTCATCAACACCGAAAAGCTGATCGACATCGGACCCATCGAGCAACTGCGCCTGCCCGGCTGCAACGAGACCTACGCGACGATCCGCACCGGCGCCGGCGTCGTCACCGACCGTGTTGCGGAAGCGGCCGGCAATGCAGGCTTTGTCTTTGCCGTCGATCCGACGTCGGCCAACGCCTCGTGCGTCGGTGGCAACATCGCGATGAACGCGGGCGGCAAGAAGGCTGTGTTGTGGGGCACGGCACTCGACAATCTGGCGTGGTGGAAGATGGTCGACGTCGATGGCTACGTCATGGAAGTGACGCGCATCGGCCACAACTTCGGCAAGATCCACGAACAGGCACTTGCCCGCTTCGAAGTCCGCCGCTTCGAGAAGGACGGCAGGACGCCGCGCGGCGAGGTCGAGAAGCTTGAGATTCCAGGCAGCACCTTCCGCAAGGCCGGCCTCGGCAAGGACGTCACCGACAAGTTCCTCGCCGGCCTGCCCGGCATCCAGAAGGAAGGCACCGACGGGCTGATCGTCGCCGCTCGCTGGGTACTGCACAAGATGCCGCCGCATACGCGCACGGTCTGTCTGGAGTTCTACGGCCAGGTGCGCGACGCGGTGCCGGCAATCGTCGAGATCACCGATTACTTCAAGCCGGGCGGCGCTGGGCATCGCGCCGGTGTGCTGCTCGCCGGTCTCGAACACCTCGACGAGCGCTACGTGAAAGCCATCGGCTACGCCGCCAAGGCCAAGCGCAAGGGCGAGAAATCGGGGCGGCCGAAGATGGTGCTGATCGGCGACCTCGTCGGCCACGACGACAGCGCGGTGATGGCGGCCGCGTCCGAGATCGTGCGCCTGTGCAACCTGCGCTCGGCCGAGGGCTTCATCGCGGTGGACGCCGACACGCGCAAGAAATTCTGGCTCGACCGCGCGCGCACCGCCGCCATCTCGCGCCACACCAACGCCTTCAAGCTCAATGAGGACGTGGTCATCCCGTTGCCGCGTATGGGCGACTATTGCGACGGCGTCGAGCGCATCAACATCGAACTGTCGATCAGGAACAAGTTGGCGCTGTGCGACGCGCTCGCGGAATTCCTCACCGGCGACCTGCCGCTGCATCGCGGCGATGCCAACCTCGACAACGCGGTGCTTATCGGTGACCAGCGGCAGGCGGCGCAGGAAGCGATCCAGGCTGTGCGCGAGCGCTGGCAGTGGCTGCTCGACCATC
>JAGNOM010000120.1 GCA_017990155.1 Propionivibrio sp.
CCGCTCGGCGCGGTTTCGTCGGCCTCGCCGATCAGGCCGGCGGCGAAGAGTACGCCGAGGCGCTGTACGATCGTCGCGCGCGACAGGCCCGACTGCTGCTCCAGGTTCGCCCGTGAAATCGTCTTGTTGCGGGCAATGATCGACAGGAGCTGCCCGATTCCCGCCGGAAGTTCCTTGCCGTTCGCATCGAGAATCACTGTTTCGGGTACGCCCACGCTATTTCCCTTCTTGCCGTTGATGCGCACGCCTGCGCTTGATGATGTCGTCACGCCAAAGTCAAAAACAGTCAGCGATGTTATCACCGTAATGACGATTGTTTTGTAAGGGTTTGTACAGATGTCGCAACGCATCGCCTGCTATCATCACCGGGTCTTTTTCCAGGCGATCGCCCATGAGCTCCGAACCCTCGTCCCGCATCCCGAACGACCCGACCTTTCGCTACTCCTGGTTGGCGAAGCTCATCTTCGCCAACCAGCGCCGGCGCTATGGCAAGGAGCTTGAGCCCGCCCGCCTATGGGCACGGACACCAAAAGTATTCGCCGCGCTCTCGCTACTCTACGGCGCGCTCGACCGCCGCCGTTCGCCGATCGAAGCGGCGTTGCGTTCGCTGATCACCGTGCGCGTTTCTCAGATCAACTGGTGCGCCTTCTGCGTCGACATCAATTCGGCGACGGGCATGAAGCGCGGCATCAGCGAGGAACAGCTTGCCGCGCTGCCCGAATTCGAAACGTCGCCGCACTTCGATGAGCGCCAGAAGGCGGCGCTCGCCTACGCCGAAGCGATCACGCGCACCGATGTCGGCGTTGATGACAAGCTGATGGCGCGCGTCAAAGCGTGTTTCGACGACAACGCCGTCATTGAACTCACCGCGCTGATCGCCTTCCAGAACATGTCGAGCAAGTTCAATTCGGCGCTCGACGTGGCGCCGCAGGGCTTCTGCCGGTTGCCGCAGAAATGAGGATGCTCGCCATCTTGCTTGTCGCGCTGACGGCGACCGTGGCGAACGCCGAGACGCAGTGGGTCGGCCGTTTCGATACCGGCGATTCGGCCATCCCGGCGCCCTGGAAAGTCGAGCGCATCGATCAACGCATCCCGGCGACCGAGTACGCGATTCGCGACTGGGAAGGCGTCACCGCCGTCGAAGCGCGTGCCGACAAGAGCATGGCGCTGCTTGCTCGCCCGCTGGAAGTCGATCTGCAAAAGACGCCGATCCTCTGCTGGCAGTGGCGCATCGACGCGCCGATTGCTTCGGCCGACATGAGCAAGAAATCCGGCGACGACTACGCCGCGCGCGTCTATCTCAACTTCGACGTACCGGCCGACCAGCTCGACTTCGGCACGCGCACCAAGCTCGCGCTCGGCCGCACGCTCTACGGCGACCATCTGCCGGCCGCCGCGATCAACTACATCTGGGACAACCGGCAGCCGGTCGGTACTCTGCAGAGCAACGTCTATACCGACCGCGCGCGCATGCTGGTCCTGCGTTCGGGCGCAACCGAGGCCGGCCGCTGGGTGCATGAGCGGCGCGACGTGCTCAAGGATTTTCAGCGCGCTTTCGGCGATCTCCAAGGCCAGTTGAAGAGCATCGCGCTGGCGAGCGATACCGATAACACCGGCGAAACGGCGCACGCCGGCTTTGCCGACTTCCGCTTCGTCGCGAACGAATCTGACTGCTCCGAATGAACCGGCGTGCGGCCGACTGGCTATAATCCGCCCGGATTTTTCCCAACCTTTATCGAAAGATGCGCCCCATGAAGACCCGGTATCTCGCCTCCGCACTGCTCTGCAGCCTCCTGTTCACCAGCCCGGTTTTCGCCGACGACAAGTTCACCGCTGAAACGGCCAAGGAAATCGAAGCCGTCAAGCTGGCACGCGACACGCTGGTCGGCGGCTACGAGCTGCTCACCGTCGGCGAACTGAAGAAGATGATCGACGATGGCAAACCGATGGTCGTCGTCGACACCATGCCCGAGAGCAGCTTCCGCAAGGAACACATCCCCGGCGCCAGGAACCTCCTCTTCCCGGTCGCGCCGATGGCCGCGTGGGACAGCAAGGAAACCGCCGGCAAGACCGAAGCCGACTACGCTGCCCTGCTCGGTGAAGACAAGGAACTGCCGGTCGTCGTCTACTGCGGCTTCGTCAAATGCACCCGCAGCGACAACGGCGCCGCGTGGGCGAAGAAGCTCGGCTACAAAAACGTCTATCGCGTGCCGGGCGGACTGTTTGCTTGGAAGGGCGCGAATCTGCCGCTGGAAGAAGTGAAGTAAGTCACTGCAAGCATTGCATGTGCCGTGCCCCGGTTTTCGCCGGGGGGGCGCATGCGCACTGTGCCTGGCCGATCACGAGCAGATGCCCGTTCGGGCAACGCTTTGCAGATCCGATTTTCGTCGCCAGCCAAGGCTCAAATGAAGCTCTGCATCCACGGCCCGTTGATCTTCGGTTTGCCCACAAGTTGCGGCACGAACGTGTTGAACAGCGCGACGAAAGGGATGCACAAGGCCAGACTGATCACCGTTGCCGCGCAGCCGATACCCAGAATGCTCGGGAACGATGGAGAAAAATTCTCCAGAACCCATTTCGCGGCCCGCGGATTGATGTAGTGATAGAAGACACCATTGAGGAAGATGAGGAGCAGCGTGTTTTGTCCCAGCCAGACGATCGTCTTCTGCGACGGCGTACATTTCGCCAGGAACAGGACGAGCAGCGAGCCCGCCAACGCGGTAATCGGGAACCAGATAAAGCTGCCGTGCGACGAGAATAGAATCACCACCGAGTTGTAGTAGTTGAAGTTGAACGGACCGTTGTTCAAGTTGAAGGTGAAAAGAACGACCAGGAAGCTGACGATCGCCCCGAACACGGACGCCTTGATCGGTAGTTTTTCCATCCATTGCGGATTGCGTTTCAGCCAGGCGCCCAGTAGGTAGAACGAATACATGGTGATCGCTTCATGGATGAAGAGGTAGTTCCATCCGACGATTCTTCCCTTCATCGGATTGAAGACGTCGAAGCGCAAATTGAGCCAGTACCCAACTACGTAGGAAGCCAGGGCGGCGATCAAGAGCCGGGCATTTGACGACCTGATGAAGCGGAACATGCCGAAGTGGATCATTTCGACGGTAAAGATCATCAGGATGAACCACGACGGGATACAGAACATCGGTAGACCGAAGGCCGTGGGAATCAGGCCGCCGATGTAGCCCTCGACACTGGGCAACTTGAGGTTGAAGAACTCGCCGGAGAAGAACGCCGGCAAGATCATGAAGATGACCGTGAAGAACACGAAGGGAAGGAGGCGTGATAGCAGCCGGTGCTTGAGGTACTTGCCGAAGCCCGATTCGACATCGCTCTCCCGGGCCACGTACCCGGCCAGGACGACAAACAGTACCATGTGAAACGAATAGACGAATTTGTACAGAACCGCGCTGGGCGCGTTGTCCAGCATCATGATCCGCTCGATGAAATGGCCGAAGAAAACAAGCGACATTGCATAGAAGCGCGCGATGTCGATCAGCCGGATTCTTTTCTTTTCCGCTGCTTGCATTGGTCAATCCCCCCTTTTTTGTTGGAAAAAACGAAAGGGCGACCCCCCAAATGCCGCCCCGTCTACAACCTCCCCGCAGAAAATGCTGAACGAGCGGCAGGCAAGTCATCAGAAGCCAGCCGATCGGGCCTATTGCTCTCAGTAGATCTTTGTAGCTGCTTACTATTGCTTCAGGCCGATGTCATTTGTGACTAAACCGGTTCGTGACAGACGGCCTCGATGTTGTGCCCGTCCGGGTCGAGGACAAAGGCGCCGTAGTAGTTCGGGTGGTAGTGCGGGCGTAGTCCCGGCGCGCCGTTATCCTTGCCGCCGGCGGCCATCGCCGCTTGATAGAACGCGTCGACCAGCGCGCGGTTGGCGACGCGGAAGGCGATGTGGATTGGCGGAACGTTGGGTGTTCCGGCGCCGATCCAGAAATCCGGTTTCGGTGGCTCGCCGAAGCCGGCAGCGTCGCCCCTGCCGGTCAGGGCACCCGGCACTTCCATGATCAACTCGTAGCCGATGGGTGCAAGCGCGGCAGTGTAGAAACGTTTGCTGATTTCGAAGTTGCTGACGAAGACTCCGGTGTGGTCGATCATGAGGCTCCTCCTGATGACTCGTTGCGGGATGTGAGGCTGGACAGCCTACTCCTTTGGCATCGAGGCCGCACGCTTTGGTCTTGTCACTCGAATCGCCAGGGCAATCGCATGAATGCCGTACGCATCAACTCCTCCCCCTTCAAGGGGGAGGTCGGGAGGGGGATGGGGTTATCTGGCGGCTATTTCGTCGATCAAACCGCCGTTCGCGCCCCATCCCCACCCCATCCCGTCCAATCGCAAACGTCGCTTTCGCGACCTTCCCCTTGAAGTGGAGGGTGAGGCCGTTCATGCGATTGCCCTGCTCGAATCGCAAGGCCACGACGTGCGGTGCGCTTGATGTGATACCCGTTACGCGAGCGCCGCCGCCACTGCGCGAAAGCTCTCCAGTCCCGCCTCCAGATTCTCGATGATCTCTCCAGCCAGTTCGTCGGGGTCGGGCAGATTGTCGAGATCGGCCAGGCTTTTGTCCTTGAGCCAGAAAATGTCGAGGCTGGTCTTGTCGCGAGCGACGATCTGCTCGTAACTGAACTTGCGCCAGCGACCTTCCGGGGTTTTCGTCTCGTGCCAGGTCTCGATGCGCTCGAAGCGGTTCAGCGGTTGATAACAGGCGACGAAATCCGCCAGATCCTCGTAGCGCAGCGGCTTCTTTTTCAGCGTGTGGTGGATGTTGGTGCGGTAGTCGTACACCCACACCTCGCGCGTCCAGGCTTCCTTGCGCGCCGGCTGATTGTCGAAGAACAACACGTTGGCGTAGAAGATCCCCGTCGGCAGGCGCAGGATGGTGTGCAGATCGGTCGTTTCGAGCAGCTTCTTGCGCACCGTCTCGCCCGCGCCACCCTCGAACAGCACATTGTCCGGCACCACCACGGCGGCGCGGCCGGTGCTCTTCAACAAGCTCTTGATGTGCTGCACGAAATTGAGTTGCTTGTTCGACGTCGTCGCCCAGAAATCCTGGCGGTTGTAAGTCAGCGCATCGGTTTCCTGCTCGCCTTCCTCGTTGGTGAAACTCATGCTGCTCTTCTTGCCGAAAGGCGGATTGGCCAGCACGTAATCGAATGTTTCCTTCGGTGGCGCAATCAAGGCATCGTTCGGCGAAATCGGGCTGTCGCCGTCGATCTCGCCGATGTTGTGCAGGAACATGTTCATCAAGGCCAGACGTCGCGTCCCGGCGACGATTTCGTTGCCGAAAAACGTATCGTGCTTGAGGAATGCGCGCCGCTCGCTGTCCATGTCGGGATAGTTCGCCACCAGAAAATCGTAGGCAGCGAGGAAAAAGCCGCCCGTGCCGCAGGCCGGATCGGCAATCGTCTTGTTCGGCAACGGCCGCATGCACTCGACCATCGCCCGAATTAAAGGCCGTGGCGTGAAATATTGCCCGGCGCCGGACTTCGTATCCTCGGCATTACGCTCCAGCAAGCCTTCGTAAATGTCGCCCTTGACGTCCGCCCCCAGCGTCACCCAACTGGTTTCATCGACCATGTCGATCAGCCTTGAAAGCTTGGCCGGGTCCTGAATCTTGTTCTGCGCCTTGGTGAAAATCTGCCCGAGCAGGCCCGACCTGTTGCCCAGTTCGCGCAACACCGTCACGTAATGCACCTCCAGCGCCGCCCCGCGCGCGCCCTTCAGGCTCCCCCAATCCAGCCCTGCGGGAATGCCGATCTTGCGGCTATACGGCGGCCGGCTGTACTCGTCGGCCATCTTCAGGAAGATCAGGTAAGTCAGCTGCTCAAGATAGTCGCCATAGCTGATCCCGTCGTCGCGCAGCGTGGTACAGAAGCTCCAGACACGGGAGACGATGGATGCGGTTGCGTTCATGAATACTTGTTCTCTCTACTGACCTGTGTTCTATGGTTCAAGCCCAAGGTTAAGCGCGTAAATTTACACGCCGTGACGTGTAAATTACCGCTTTCGATAGGTAGAATCTTTTCTAAATCCTTGTTTTTCAAGGACTCCATCTTCGCAAAGCTGTTTCGTTAATTTATACGCCTGACTTGTCGTCAGACGACACAGGCGCATCACATCCTTGCGGGTAATGCTTCCGTTCTGGGCGATGAAGCCGAGGATCAGTTGCTCCTGCTGCAAGCGGTCAAATCCGGCCTGCTGGATATATTCGGTTTGCTCTCCGAGCAAGTGATAGAGATTGGGCGACAAGGTAACAGACGCTTCCTGCCGCACCCTTGCGCCCAACGATGATTACCGGTCCCTCAACAAAATACGCATCGTGCAAACCAACAACTCCGCTTGAGCCAAAGACGGGGTATTCCCCGTTGCCGCTCCGAGCGGATTTAGTTAGCGACTTGCCGTATTCAAACGCAAGCAAATCTCCTAGCCGGCAAGAAATCCAGTTCTCCGGTAATGCTGCAACTGCCATCACGCCACCAAACCCTCATTCAGATGAGGAAGCTCAATGCAAATCCCCCCTAGCCCCCCTTTTTCAAAGGGGGGAATGGCGAGGGCGGCGGTGGTGGGGGTGGGGGTCTTCCCCCTTTGCAAAAGGGGGATCGAGGGGGATTTCACAGCCTCTCCCCCACCACATCATCAATGACCGCCAGCACCGCCTCCGTTTCCAGAAGCACCTGCCGGTTATCAAACCTCAACACCCGCAAACCAATCTTTCCCAATGCTTCATCCCGCAATCGATCCTTGATTTGATGCGCTTCCTCATAGTGCTGGCTGCCATCCAGCTCGATCACCAGCTTGGCCGCCGGGCAGTAGAAATCGACGATGAACGACAGCAAGGGCTTCTGTCGATAGAACCGCACATTCCGTATCTGTTTGCGCCGAATCCGCTGCCAAAGCACTTGCTCCGCATCCGTCATGTTCATTCGGAGCGAGCGAGCCGGCTCTTTCAGCCTTCTGCCGTAGGGCTCCATCACGCCACCAACGCCTCATTCAGCTCATCCAGCAGCGGGTCCATACCCTCGCCGAACAGTTGCCACATTTTCCCCAGCCCGCCCTGGGCGTCGAAGGGGCTGTACTCCAAATCGTTGCGGTCGACGTGGCAGGAGTGGCAAATATGGTCGCGGAGCATGCGTAGCCAGTTCATCTGTTCTTCGTTGAATTTGTCGGCGCCGCCGGCGTGGTGCTGCATGATCCAGGTCTGGAAGTTCTTGCGCACGGTGTCGGCAAAGGGCGTGATTGTCGCATCGAGGCCGCAGACGCGGCGGATCAATGCTACGAGGGTGGTGAGTTCGGCTTCTGGATTCCCGCTTTCGCGGGAATGACCGGCGTTGTCGAGCTGGTTGTAGGCTTGCCAGATGCGCAGCGGGGCCAATTTCGGCTTGTCGGCTTTGAGTTTGTCGAGCACCTGGCGCACCAACTTGAGCGTGACTTCGCGGCGGCGCCAGGGTTGGGCGAAGAAGATGGTGAGGGCTTCGATTTCATCCCGGTGGGCGGCCAGCCAGTCGGCGAACTCAACGGTCAAGGCTTCGGCCTGCGCGGCGCTGTCCTTGCTCCAGCCGGCGTAGGTGACGCCATCCAGGTTGTCGTGGTCGATGGTCTGTTCTTTTTCGCGCCGGAGGGTGTCGATCAGTTCGATGAATTCGCCGTTCATCAACGCGGCGGCCTCGCCGACCAGTTGTTGCTGGGCCTGGTCGCGCAGCGTGTCACCGGGGTCGTTGCCGATGGGCAAGCCCGCCAGTTCGAGGGCGTGGGCTTCGATGAGGTCGCCGTCGATGGCGTTGAACAGTTTGCTAACCAGGTGGCTCAGTTCGACGCCGCCGGCCGCTTCACGCAGACGGCGCTGGTCGTCGGTGTCGAGTTCCTTGTTGAGCCGGGCGAGGCGGCCGGCCAGCGAAGAAACGCTGTCGGTATCGGTGGCACCCATCAGGATGCCCATCGCCAGGTCTTTCAGCGGCA
>JAGNOM010000431.1 GCA_017990155.1 Propionivibrio sp.
GCAAGCCGGAAACGAGCCAGTGCGCGATCACCTTGCCGAGCACAATCAGGCCCAGCGGTTGCGGTGCAAGCGCCAGTTGCTCCAGCGTTCCGTCGCGGTGATCGTCGGCAAACAGGCGCGGTAGCGACAACATCGTCGCCAGCAGCGCCGCGACCCATAGCACGCCCGGCGCCAGTTTGCGCAAGAGTTCCGGCTCCGGCCCGACGCCGAGCGGGAACAGACTGACGACGATGATGAAGAAGAACAGCGCCGAGACGATGTCGGCACGGCGACGCATGGCCAGACGGAGGTCGCGGCTGATGATGGCGCGGATCAGCTTCAGCATGCGGCCAATCCAGGCGAGCCCGAGGACGCTCCAAGAACGAGTTCGCGGACTGCGCCGGCAGCCACTTCCACCGTCTGATGCGTCGTCAGCACTGCCAGCCCGCCACGTTGCAGGTGCGCACCGATCAGGCCGGCGACGAGTTCGATCGCCGCCGCATCGAGTGCGACGTAGGGCTCATCGAGTACCCACAGCGGCCGCCGTTCGTTAACCAGTCGCGCCAGCGCAACGCGCCGTTTCTGCCCCTGCGAGAGGTAGCGGCAGGCCAGTTCCTCGCGTCCGGCGAGCCCGACCAACTCCAGCGCATCAAGCGCGGCGCCTTCGTCGAGGTCTTCATCGGCGAGATGCGCCGCCGCCAGCAGGTTCTCCAGCGGCGTCAGCTCCTCCTTGATGGCGTTGTGATGGCCGAGGTAGCACAGCTCGCGCCGATAGTCCTCACCGAGCGCGCCGATCGGTTCGCCGCGCCAGCGGATTTCACCGGCCGCCGGATGCGCAAGTCCGCACAGGATGCGCAGCAGGCTGGTCTTCCCGGACCCGTTGCTGCCCTGCAGATAGAGCATTTCGCCCGCCTCCAGCCGAAAGCCGACGCCGGCGAAAAGGCTTCGCTCGCCGCGTATGCATTCAAGGTTGGAGACTTCAAGCATTCAGAAAACCGGGAGTGGGAGGTTGGGTTGGAAAGAAGGCTGAAAATCGGCCGATGCCATTGTGCAGCGGCAAGTTTAGCTTTGGATTGATGCAAATCATACATTTCGGCGTCGACCCGGCATCGGCTGAAGCGCGCTTACAAGCCGCCCTCGGCCCGTTCAGTCGGGTTCGCTGTCGTCCGAACCGCGGATGTGCAGCTTCTTCATCTTCTGCCACAGGTTCTTGCGACTGATCTTGAGACTCGCCGCCGTGTCACCGATGCGTCCGTTGTTGAGCGCCAGCGCTTCCTCGATGTACTTGCGTTCACAGGTTTGCAGGTACTCGTTCAGAGAATCGATGGAACCCGACGACTGCTGCGGCTCGCCCGGCGCCTCCGACCAGGTCTTGCCGAACAGCATCTCAGCCGAGAGTACGGATTTCGGCGAGAGGATGCAGGCGCGTTCGAGACAGTGCTTGAGTTCGCGGATGTTGCCCGGCCAGGGGTAGTCGAGCAGCGCCTGTTCCGCGGCACGGCTCAAACTGCGTTGGGGTGCGGTCGCGGCATGGGTGCTGTCGCCGGCGCGCGCATTGAGCAGGCGCTGGGTCAGCCACAGGATGTCGTCCTTACGTTCGCGCAAGGGCGGGATATGCAGATGCACGACGTGGATCCGGTAATAGAGATCTTCGCGGAAGCGCCCGGCCTCGACCATCTTCTTGAGGTCCTGGTGCGTCGCGCAGACGAGCCGGATCGAAACGGAAATCGGCGTCTCGGCACCGACGCGCACGATGGTCCGCTCCTGGATCGCGCGCAAGAGCTTGACCTGCATGACCGGCGACATTTCCCCGATTTCGTCAAGAAAGAGGGTGCCGCCGTCGGCCTGCTCGAACACGCCTTTTTTGTCGCGCACCGCGCCGGTAAAGGCACCTTTGGTGTAGCCGAACAGTTCCGCTTCGAGCAGCGTTTCGGTCAGCGCCCCGCAGTTGACGGCGACAAAGGGCTGTTGCCCGGTCGGGTCGCCGAAACGATGCAGCGCCTGCGCGACGGCCTCCTTGCCGACGCCGGATTCGCCGGTAATCAGGATCGAGCCGGTCTTGCCAGCCAGCCGGGGCAGCATGGCTTCGATCGCGCGCATCGCGCTGGAAATACCCAGCGTGTGTTCGCCGGTCGCCGGCGTCCGCGAGCGGGTACACAGGTCGCGGACAGTTCGCAGCAGGGCGTGGATATCGAGCGGTTTGGTCAGGTAGTCATGGGCGCCGAGCTTGAGCAGCCGCACGGCGCGATCGACAGCGCCGTAACCGGTGATGAAGACGAACGGCGGCAGCTCGCGTTCGCCATCGTTGAGCTGGGTGAACAACTCCTCGCCGTTGATGTCGGGAAGCTGGATGTCGCAGATCACCGCGTCGTAATGCTTGCGCTTCAAGGCCAGCATGGCCGAACGGCCGGTCGGATAGCAGTCGCAGTCGAAGCCCTCGATGGTGAAACGGTCGAGCAATGCCTCGCCCATGATCGCGTCGTCCTCGATCAGGCAGATGCGGTGGAGCGGCGCGGTGCTCACGACGCCGCCTCGACCGGAACCTCAACGATGAAATGCATCTGCTCCTCCTCTCTCCTTGCGACGATCCGGCCGCCGAGTTGTTGCACGATCTGGTAGGTGACCCACAGGCCGAGGCCGTTGCCGCC
>JAGNOM010000432.1 GCA_017990155.1 Propionivibrio sp.
GGTTGTTCACGGTCGCGATGACCAGATCCGTCGCGGAGTAAGCCATTCCTGACAACAAGCCAAAGGCCAAAGCCAACGATGCTTTCAGTTTCATGAATCAGTCTCCTTGTTTTGAGTTCGGTTTGAACGCCGATAGAAAAATCCATCAGCGGCAGCCAATTTATGCCTGGTCGGTCATGTTAAGCAATCCGAATTTCTCGATTTGTGGTACGGATTTGCACTAAAGCCACGGGGTCTGTATGGGTTTTCGGGAGAGCGTACAAGGTGACGAAATCCATTCAGCGCTGCTGTCTCGACTAAGCTCAGGGCGTGAGGTTCACGACTTGCGAAAAAGAGCGGCAGGCAGGTAACCGAACCCGTAATCCGTTAGCTGCCTGCCCAATGCGGCTTCACCCCAAACCCACATTTGAGATAGATCGCAAATGCCCGCGTAAATTGCCGAGGGCGTGTCGTTATGAAATCTCGCGGCGGGGCAGGAGTGTTTGTGCCGTCTCAAGCTCAAGCCCCGCTGCTCATGCCTACTTGTAGTAACCCGCCTTCTTCATTTCGCGGTCGGCCGCCGTCTGCGACGCCTTGAGCGCAGCCTCAACCGTGGTCTTGCCGGACAGGGCGGCGCTCATCTGCTGACCCACCGAGATGCCGATCGACTGGAACTCGGGGATGGCGGCGAACTGGATGCCCATGTACGGCGACTTCGGCAGCGTCTGGTCGTTCGGGTTGGCGCTGTCGATCGCAGCCTTCTCAGCCGCAGCGAACTTGGCGACCTTGAGGAACTCGGCGTTCTCGTAGGTGCTCTTGCGCGTGCCGGTCGGGATGTTGCCCCAGCCGACTTCCTTGCCGACGAGGTTGATGTACTCCTTCGACGTCGCCCAGGTGATGAACTTGTTGGCAGCTTCGACCTTCTGCGAGCCGGCCGGAACGGCCAGTGCCCATGCCCACAGCCAGTTGGCACCCTTCGGCGTGACCATCGTCGGCGCTTGCGCGAATGCCACCTTGTCGGCGACCTTCGACTGCTTCGGATCGCTGATGAACGAAGCGGCGATCGTCGCATCGACCCACATCCCGCACTTGCCTTCGTTGTACAGCGCGAGGATCTCGTTGAAGCTGTTGGACGACGATCCGGGCGGACCGTACTTCTTCATCAGGTCGACGTAGAAGGTGATCGCGTCATGCCACGGTTTCGTATCGAGCTGCGGTTTCCAGCCCATGTCGAACCACTGGCCGCCAAACGTATTGGCAAGCGTCGACAGGAAGCCCATGTTGTCGCCCCAGCCCGGCTTGCCGCGCAGGCAGATACCATAGACGCCGTTGGCCGGATCGTGAATCTTGCCCGCCAGCTCGGCAATTTCCGGCCAGGTCGGCTTGTCCTTGACCGTCACGCCGGCCTTGTCCGCAAGATCCTTGCGGTACATCAGCATCGAGCTTTCGCCGTAGAACGGCACGGCGTAGAGCTTGCCTTCCGAAGACAAACCATTGCGCATCGCCGGCAGCAGATCGTCGACGTCGTAGGCCGCGTCGGCCTTCACTTCCTGCAGCCAGCCCTTCTTGCCCCAGATCGGGGTTTCGTACATACCGATCGTCATCACGTCGAACTGACCGCCCTTGGTGGCGATGTCGGTCGTCACACGCTGACGCAACACGCCTTCTTCGAGCGTGACCCACTTGAGCTTGATGTCCGGATTGGCCTGTTCAAAGAACTTGCCGAGCTTTTGCATCTCGATCATGTGGCCGTTGTTCACGGTTGCGATGACCAGTTCTGTTGCAGAAACCGCGCCCGTCGCCGCCAGGCAGGCGGCGAGGATGAGTGACTTCTTGAGCATCATGTTTGTCCCCTGTTGAAAGAAAGATTAGTTATCGCCGATCAACTACGGCGAGCGAGAGTATTACTCCGCACCATCGCCAGGCGATAACTCAATCACTCCTTCTTGTCGGTACTTTTATGCTCTTTTATGTCGCGTCACCCCGCTGCGATAAATTACGTAGGCATTCTGATATTGACTTGAAATAGTACTGGTCATGCGCGGCTACGGATAAGGTGTGCGCAGGATTGCGCTAGCCGATCGTCGATAGGTGGCGATTAAATGGCTGATTTTATGAAAATATCTGCTTGGTGTTTGAATGTTGCCGTTCTTTTGGAAGCGCATCGCCCTTGGGGTATGGGGCTTAAAAGTACGTGCTTGATTTGAAAAATGCAGACACGCCTATTTTCCGGTAAGCCGTTAAAGTACCTAAGTCTGCGGGGAATGGTGGCTTCGTATGCGCTTGCCGATCACTGAAAATTGCACCGCGCTACCCGTGTTCGGAACTGATGCAGCAAGCTTCAGACCGATTGCCCGATGCGCCCCCCAGCACCCAAGGAATTCCCTTTAGAAGGCGGGGGCGGCTGGTTGTGGCGCCAATTCTAGGAATGCAGCTGGCAGATCACGCGCTTGACCGCCGGATCATCCGGGTGCGGGTGGATGGTGAAACCGAGCGAGCCCATCAGGCGGAACATCTTGGTGTTCTGCGACAGGACGTCGCCGACGATCGCGCGGTAGCCCTTGATCCGCGCCGATTCGATCAGTGCGCTCATCAGCTTGCGCCCGATGCCGTGCTTCTGCCAGGCGTCGGCGACGGCGAGGGCGAA
>JAGNOM010000433.1 GCA_017990155.1 Propionivibrio sp.
TGGTGGCCGACGAAATCGACACTGTGCGCAACCTGCATGCGCTGCTCGAACAGCGCGTGGTCGGGCAGACGCACGCGCTGGAACTGATCGCCCGCCGCATCCAGATCGCCAAGGCCAACCTCGAAGACCCCGGAAAACCGAAGGGCGTTTTCCTGCTCGTCGGCCCGTCCGGCGTCGGCAAGACGGAAACGGCGCTGGCGGTGGCCGATACGCTGTACGGCGGCGAGCGCAACCTGATCACCATCAATATGTCGGAGTATCAGGAGGCGCATACCGTCTCCGGCCTCAAGGGCTCCCCGCCCGGCTACGTCGGTTACGGCGAAGGCGGCGTGCTGACCGAAGCCGTGCGCCGCAAACCGTATTCAGTCGTTCTGCTCGACGAAGTGGAAAAAGCCCACCCGGACGTGCTCGAACTCTTCTTCCAGGTGTTCGACAAGGGCCTGCTCGAAGACGCCGAAGGGCGCGAGGTCGACTTCAAGAACACCATCATCATCCTCACTTCGAACGTCGGCACGGATCTCATCATGGGCGCCGTCGAACACGGGGTGACAGTCGAGGGCAAGAACCGCGCGCCGACACCGGAAGACCTGATCGAACTGCTGCGCACGAGCCTCCAGAAAGCCTTCAAACCTGCTTTCCTCGGGCGTTTGTCGGTCATCCCGTACTACCCGATCTCGGACGAGATCATGCGCCTGATCGTCGGCCTCAAGCTCGACAAGGTCAAGGCACGTCTGCTGACCAACCACGGCGCTGCACTGAAGTTCGACCAGGGGCTCATCGATCTCATCGTAGCCCGCTGCACCGAGGTCGATAGTGGCGCGCGCGATGCGGAAGCGATCATCACCAACACCGTGCTGACCCAGATCTCCGACCAGGTACTTGCGCGCATGGCCGAAGGGCAGCCGGTACAGGCGGTGGATCTCAAGGTCCGCAAGGACAAGCTTATCGTCGCAGTCCGTTAATGTCGGGCTCGTTCGTCATGAAGGCGCTGCGTGGTGTGCTGGTACTCGTGCTGCTAGTGGCGGCATGGTGTGCCGTCCTGTGGTGGCTGATCGCGCCCGACTTCGCTGCGCTCAGTTTGCCCGAACTGGGCGCGATCCACGTCGGGCCGCCGTTGCTGGTCTGGGGAGGCGGACGCTTTTGGCTGCATCGTCGGCAGCAAGGAAAGGAAGCGGCAGCAGCCCGGCAGGAACAGCTTGCCGAACGGGAAAGACAGGCGACGTTGGAGAATGTACGTCTGGCCTATGCCGCCGAGCAGCAGCGGCTTCAGTTCGGTTGCGATTGTCGGGCACTGGCGCTCGTCCAATTGACGAATACGAGCGGCAAGCCCGAGCTTCAGATGCCTGAGAACGGCGCCATCCATTTCTCGACGCTTGGGCCTGATGAGACGCCCGTCGGGGACAGCCTTCTGGACCATCTGCACCCCGGAGTCGAAGAGGCGCTCGACGCCCTCTACGCCCGTTGCCCGGGGGCAGCCGTTTTCCCGATTTACGTTGTGCCACCGCCGGACGTTGTCGGTGAAGAAGTGGTGGCTCGCGTGCGAGCGGCGCGATCGCGCTTCGTGGCGCATGACAGCGAGTCATTCAGGTTCGGCTCGGCAATGCTCGAATCGGCGAATGCCGTCTATTTCTTGCCTCAATGCGAGAGTGTGGCCGATAGCGTGATTGGTCTCTTCGAAACCAATGTCGAATTGCCGGGCGCTGTTGTTCTTGCCTTCGATTCGCCTTGGTGGCGCGAACAACACGCCTTGGATGACTCGAATGACGATACGCGGGATGAGCATCACCAGCAGCTTGGCATGCCGGGGCAGGGCGTGGTTGCTGTGCTGGTTACCCATCCGCGACTGGCCGACATGCTCGTGCAAACGCCGCGCCAGGGCACGATACAGGATCCCATGACTCCATACTGGGAGAAAAGCGGCACTCGAAACACGACGTCTGTCTATCTCAGCCATCTGACGGATGCCGGGCAGGACTCGCTGCTCCGTTGCGAGCCATTGGCACGTATCCATCGGGCTGCGATCGCCACAGTCACCACCCTTCCGGCCAAGCGACTGGTGCTTTCGGAAGCGATCGAAACCTTGATTGAACGGGCTCAGATTCTCTCGGGGCAAGTTGACCTGGCGTCCTCGGACGTGGCGGAAGATACCGATGCTACAAAAGTCGCTGTTCCGAAGCCAGTCTCAGCGTCCAACTGCGACTGGCTCGTGCACAACGCTGGCGGTTACGCGTTCGCTGGTCACCGGTTGGCCTCGCTGGGGAACGCGTTGTTCCGCCGTAAATTGGATATCGACCCGATAGGTGCCGCCACCAACGTGATTGTCAGCGCAGGCGATCTCGGACAGGCGGGTCAGGTCGCGATGTTGGCGACGACCGTCGCGCAGGCCGCGAACTGCGCAGGGAGCGCCTTGTGCGCCGAGTTTGGCGGGAACGATCTCCTGTCCGTGTTCTTCGCAGCGGCATCGAAAGGATAGACATGATTCGCTCCCTGGATTACACGCTATTGCTCAGGAACAAACGCCCATGAAACGCGTCATTCGCCTCGGCGATCCTACATCACACGGGGGGACGGTCGTTTCCGCCTCTTCGACTGTCATCATCAACGGAAAGCCGGTCGCCCGC
>JAGNOM010000121.1 GCA_017990155.1 Propionivibrio sp.
TGATGAAGGTTGGCAGCAAGCCGAGCCCCAATCCACCAAGTACAGCCTGCGAGAGCGCCTCGTCATCATCCACGTGGAGCGGGCCGGTAACGGCCACTGACAGGTCTCCCGCCGGACCGGAGAGGCGCCAGCGTCCGCGTTCGCCGGAGCGCGTGTAGTCGAGGCAGTTGTGCTCGGCCAGATCGGCGGGCGTATGCGGAATGCCTTTTTGCTCAAAATACCCCGGCGTCGCGCACAACTTGCGACGGACCGGCGCCAGCTTTCGCGCGACCCAGTGTAGCGGCGGGTTGTCCGTCACGCGGATTGCGACGTCATACCGCTCTTCCGCGAGATCGATCCAGCGGTCCGTAATCGTCAGGTCGATGGTCAATTCGGGATAGCGGGGGAGAAACTCCGCCAGTGCCGGCGCAATGTGCAATGTGCCGAATGCTACCGAGGCGCTCACGCGCAGTACGCCGCGCGGCTCCGTATTGAGGCTGGCGACGAGTTTTTCCGCCTGTACGGCCTCGTCGAGCATTCGGTTGCAATGATCGGCGACGGAAGCACCGATTTCCGTCAGGCTGAGATGCCGGGTGGTGCGGTTGAGGAGGCGCGCGCCGAGGTTCTTTTCCAGCTTTGCCACGGCTTTGCTCACCACCGAGCGCGATGTCGACAGGCGCCGCGCTGCTTCCGCGAAGCTGCCGGCATCCACCACGCGCGCATAGATCGCCATCAGGTTGAGATCGGGCATGCGGTCTTGTGCGGGAAGCGGTTCGTTTGACATCTGATTGTCGCCCTAAAAGATACATTCTGGTTCCGACGCCGAGGCTTATAAGGTCGGGCCGGCTTGGCTAACATGACTACATGGAAAACGGCTTGGCTCACAAGACATCGCTGGAGATCTTTATAGATCAATCAGATTCTTGATCCAAGCGTTTTCGGCGCAATTTAACACAGCTGCGTTCCGTGGCTGAATTGCGCGATTTTTGTGAGAGGTCGAATCGGGTGATTGTGATCGTTCATGGAACGAATGATTCGATATTCAGCAATTCCATGCGATCCCGAGAATCCGGACTGTTCGATCGTAAATGAAAGGAGAAGACGATTGATCCCACAAGTGGTTTCAAAGGAATCGGTCTTGAGCAAGTTCCAGGAAGAATCATGTCTTGATCTGCGCCAATTGGCAGCGCGGCATGGTGTCGACGCGTCCAACTCGGCGCTTTACACGGCCGTTGGCGATCTGCGGCGCTCAGGACGGATTCATCGGGTGGGTGGTCAGGGTCGGCGCACGTTATTTGTCCTGGCGTCGTTCGAGCGCTGACGCGTCGACGGATGGCCTGCAAGTCATCGATACGCGCCGGCACGCCGCAAGAACTGCCCGGTGTTCGCCCGAATGGTGAACAGGGCAGCGGTCTGCAGTTGTTACGAAAGGAGTCAAAGATGGTCTCGGTATTCCCCAAGGCGCTCACGTGTGTTTCGGCGCTCGACAAGCGCCGCCTGGAATCGCTCATCGAGCGCAGTTTTGCCGGTGAGGGTGCGCTCAGTTCGTCGGCCAGCCGAGTATTGCGCCGATTGCGCACGGCGGACCTGGTGGTGCCGCCCGACGACGTGCCGCGAGACCTGGTCACGATGAACTCGACGGTGAGTCTCGTCGATCCGATTTCGTGCGATCAATGGGAAGTCACGCTGGTATACCCGGAAGAGCATGATCCGGGGCAGAACAGTTGGTCGGTGCTAAGCCCGGTCGGTTCCGCCTTGTTCGGGTTGCGCATTTATGAGGCGGCCGACGTCAAGCGGGACGATCTGCCGATGTCCAACTGGGTCATCGCCGACATTCCATTTCAGCCGGAAACGCGTGGCTGGATGACGATGTAAGCGCACGGTGGGGGATTCGCCGGATCGTCCGACGGCCGGATAAGGGCGCAAGCGACTAAGCGCATGGCTTGAAAGCAAGCCATGCGACCCCCCGAATTCCCGTTGGTTTCGCGTTTATTGTTGCAAATTCCGGGATATTCATTTCTGGATTGTTGTCTTTTTCGCTCCATGCTTAGCGGCTAAAGTGCCGCCATGTTTTCTGGAGCGTCCATGAAGAAATACACCGCAACCGCAATCGTCGTGCATTGGCTGATGGCCGTCGGCTTGATTGGCGTCTTTTCGTTCGGGCTGTACATGGCCGATCTGCCAGTGTCGCCGGATAAGCTCAAGTATTACTCCTGGCACAAGTGGGCCGGGGTGACGCTGTTTGCGATTCTTGTCTTCCGCGTCGTCTGGCGCCTCACGCATCGACCGCCGGCTTTACCAGCGCACATGGGTCCGGGCGAACAATTCGTAGCTCACGCCGGGCACGGGATGCTCTACCTGCTGATGTTCGCCATCCCGCTCTCGGGCTGGATGATGAGTTCGGCGAAGGGCATTCAGACCGTGCTGTTCGGCGTCCTCCCGATTCCCGATCTGCTGGAACGGAACAAGGAACTCGGCGCGTTGCTGCAAACCGCGCACTGGGCCTTGAACATGCTGCTGGCGGCGGTGGTCATCGGCCACGTCGCGGCGGCGCTCAAACACCACCTGATCGACAAGGACGATGTGCTGTCGCGCATGTTGCCGTCGAAGAACCCCTGATTTTCCCAAAGGAAGAACATGAAAAACACCTGCCTGATTGGCATCCTCAGCCTCGCCGCCGTGCTTGGTTTGCCCGGCCTTGCGCAGGCCGTCGAGTACAAGACGGTGATCGCCGACAAGAGCGCGATCAACTTCACCTTCAAGCAGATGAACGTCGGCATGGACGGGCATTTCAAGAAGTTCAGCACGCAGCTCAGTTTTGATCCGGCCAATGCCGCCGCC
This sequence comes from Propionivibrio sp., assembly GCA_017990155.1. GTDB lineage: Bacteria > Pseudomonadota > Gammaproteobacteria > Burkholderiales > Rhodocyclaceae > Propionivibrio. The sequence continues at coordinate 2,821 of JAGNOM010000121.1, forward strand.
GCCAAGGTCGCGCTCGAAGTGGATCTGTCCAGCATCGACACGGGGACGTCGGACGGCGATGAGGAAGTCGTCGGCAAGCTGTGGTTCAACACCAAGGCGTTCCCGATGGCGAAGTTTGTTTCGAGCTCGGTCAAGTCGCTCGGCGGCAACCGCTACGAAGTGGCCGGCCAGCTCACGATCAAGGGCAAGAGCCAGCCGGTGGTCGCACCGACGACCATGACCGTGCAGGGCGACCAGGCCGCCTTTGACGGCAGCTTCGTCATCAAGCGCGCTGACTTCGCCATCGGCGAAGGTCAATGGGCCGACTTCGGCGTCGTCGCCAACGAAATTCAAGTGAAGTTTCACGTACTCGCATCCGGCGGGAAGTAGAAAGTCCGATCAACCTCAAGACCCTGTTCCACCATTTTCCACAAGGAGCATCGCCATGAACAAAACCACCCGCCTTACCCTCGCCGCCGCCGCTTTCGCCACGCTGAGCAGCGTCGCCACCGCCGCACCGGAAACCTTCGTCATCGATGGTTCGCACACCTTCCCGCGTTTCTCGTACAGCCACTTCGGACTCTCAACGCAGCTTAGCCGCTTCAACAAGACCACCGGCAAGATCGTCCTCGACAAGGAAGCGAAGACCGGCTCGGTCGATGTGGTGATCGATACCCAATCCGTCGACACCGGCTTTGATATTTTCAACGGCCATATTCAGGGCGAAGATTTCCTCGACACCGCGAAGTACCCGACGGCCACTTTCAAATCGACCAAAGTGCGCTTTGAAGGCGACAAGCCGGTTGCCGTCGACGGCGAGCTGACAATCAAGGGCGTGACCAAGCCGGTGACGCTGACGATCACTTCCTTTATCAACCAGCCGCATCCGATGATGAAGAAGGACGCGATCGGCGCCAATGCAACCACCAAGATCAGCCGCACGGAGTTCAACGCCGGCAAGTACGCGCCGAATGTCGGCGATGAAGTGACGATCGACCTCGCGGTTGAGGCGATCAAGGAATAAGCACGGATCGTACTGCCACAAAACAACGGCCCTGGACGCGATCGCGCTCCAGGGCCGTTGTGCCTTCGCCACCCGTCGAACGGCTCGCTTGGCTCAATCGACGCTGATCTCGATCTTGCGCGGCTTGGCGTGCTCGACCTTTGGGATGCTCAGCTTGAGCACGCCATGGCGGAACTCGGCGCTGACCTTCTCACTGTCGAGTTCCTTGCCGAGCGTGAAGGTGCGCTGGTAGCGCGGCAGCTGGACTTCGACGTGGCTGGGTTCCAGATTGCCGGCCATCGGCAGGCTGACTTCGCCTTCGATGGTCAGCGCGTCGGCGTCGATACGTACATGCAGCTTGTCCTTCGGAACGCCCGGCAGGTCAGCGTACAGCGTGATGCCGAGCGCGTCTTCGACGACGTCGACCGGCGGCAGCATCACGCCTGGTTCCGCGCGCTCGCTGCGTTCAGTGTCCGCGCTTTTTGCATCGGTCTTGGCAACATGGGTGTCACTCATCTCGATCTCCTCACAGATTACTGAATGTTGATACGGCGGCTCTGGGCGGCGGTGCGGCGCTTGATGCTGATGACCAGCACGCCGTCGCTGTAGGTCGCTTTGGTGCTGTCCGGGTCAACGTCGTCCGAAAGACTGACGACGCGGCGGAAGCTGCCGGCGAAGCGTTCGTTGATATGCACTGCGGACTTGCTGCCATCGCCCGGCAACTCGCTCTTGCGCTCGCCCGAAAGCGTGAGCACGCCGCGATCGATCGTCACGTCGACGGTGGCCGGATCGAGTCCGGGCGCGAAGGCGTAGATCTCGACTGATTCTGGCGTTGTCCCGACATTCAGCGCGGGGAAACCGCCGCGGCCAAAGCCGCGAATGCTGCTCGCCGGACCGGAATAGCGCTGGAACTCGCGCTGCAGGCGGTCCAGATTGGCGAAAATATCACTGGGAAACAAGGTTCGGTACATCGTGCTCTCCTTTCGCTAAGACGCTTGGATTGGCACCCGCCAGCCAGGGCAATCGCATGAATGCCGTACGCATCAACTCCTTCCCCTTCAAGGGGGAGGTTGGGAGGGGGATGGGGTTTTCTGGCGGTTGTTTCGTCGATCAAACCGCCGTTCGCGCCTCATCCCCACCCCATCCCTCCCCTTGAAGGGGAGGGATGGGGCGTTCATGCGATTGCCCTGACCCGCCAGCATGACGGTGTTCCAGCGGGCTTGAATCCAAGATAGGGCTGCACCGCCGCTTTTCAAGACCTCTTGAAATCAGCTATCAACGCACCTATGTTCAAGTAGTAAGCCCTGCAGGTATTTGAACGAGGTCCTCAATGAAATTCCGGGATTACTACCAGATACTTGGCGTCGAGCGCTCGGCCAGCGCCGACGAGATCAAGAAAAACTACCGCAAGCTGGCACGCAAATACCATCCGGACGTGTCGAAGGAGCCGGATGCCGATACACACATGAAGGAAGTGAACGAAGCCTACGCCGTGCTCTCCGACCCAGAGCGGCGCGCCGCCTACGACCAGCTCGGGCATGAGTACCAGCCGGGACAGGATTTCCGTCCGCCGCCCGATTGGGACGCCGGCTTCGAGTTCGCCGGCCACGGCATTCCGCCGGAAAATGCGGCCGATTTCAGCGACTTCTTCGCCGAGCTGTTCAGCCACATCGGCGGCGGTCGCCGGGGAGGCATGGGTGGGGCGGAAGCTCGTGGGCAAGACCACCACGCGCGCGTCGTCATCGATCTCGACGATGCGTGGACCGGCAGTACGCGCCAGATCAGCCTGCGCGTGCCACAGGTCGGCGCGGGAGGGCGGATAACGCTCGCCACGCGCACGCTCAACGTGAAGATTCCGCAAGGTGTGCGCGAAGGGCAGCTGATCCGTCTGGCCGGGCAGGGCGCGCCGGGGTTCACCGGTGGGCCGGCGGGCGATCTCTACCTCGAAATCCACTTCGAGCCGCATCAACGCTTCCGTGTCGATGGCCGCGACCTGCATCTCACCCTGCCGGTCGCGCCGTGGGAAGCCGCGCTCGGCGCGACGATCGCGATCAGCCTGCCGGCCGGGCATCAGGTCAAGGTGCGCATTCCGGAAGGCGCGCAGAGCGGGCGCGAAATGCGCGTGCGCGGCAAGGGGATTCCCGGTGATCCGCCGGGCGACCTCTTTCTCACGATCGAGGTCGTGTTGCCAGAAGCGAGCAACGCGAAGGCGCGCCAGTTGTATGAAACGATGCAGCGCGAACTGGCGTTCAACCCGCGTGCCGGGTGGTGAACCGTAGCGAAGATGGAAACAAGGGAAAGCACAAGATGAGCATGCAGGAAAACCCGCAAAACAATGGAGTACGCCCGGGCGACGTAGTCGACGTCGTGGCCGCGGTCGTCGTCGACGAACAGTTGTTCGACTCCGGCCAGTTCGCCGAGGTGTGCGGCGTGACGCTCGAATGGGTTCGCGTGCATGTGGAGGCGGGCGTTTTCGACGTGCCCGGCGACCAACCGGCACAGTGGCAGTTCGCCGGCCGCGAGATCCGCCGCGCGCGGCAGATCAACGCGCTTGAACGCGACTTCAACGCCTTGCCCGAACTCGCCGCGCTGGTCATCGATCTGCAGGATGAAGTCGTCCGCCTGCGCGGCTCGAGAAGCTGATCTTGCCAGCTGAAAAAGGAGTCACCGAGGAGCGCTCGACAAGTAGGAGCGCAGCTCGCTGCGCGATAACAGCGCATCAGGCAACGAGACCACCCATTCGCCCAGTAAAACTGGGCTCCTACAAGTCGTGGCGACCGCGCGGCCGAGTTACAAGAAAAAGGAGGCCCCATGTTCAAACACATTCTCGTTCCGACCGATGGTTCGGAGCTTTCGCAAAAAGCGATCCGCAGCGCGGCGATCCTGGCCCGGGAGAACGGCGCGCGGCTGACGGTGTTCCACGCGCGGCCGGAGTTGCGCGTGCCGTTCTACGACGAGTACATCCGGATTGACAACGACATGTGGAAGGAGTGCGAGCGCCTGTCGAACGAGGAGGCGCGCCGCTATCTTGACGACGCGGTGCGAATCTGCCGCCAGGAGGGTGTCGAAGCCACGCCACTCGCCAAGGACTGCGACCTGACACACCAGGGAATCATCGATGTGGCCACGGCAAACGATTGCGATCTCATCTTCATGGCCTCGCATGGCCATCGCGGATTGAGCGCGCTGCTGCTTGGCAGCGAGACGAACAAGGTACTCACGCACTCGAAAATTCCGGTTTTGGTCTACCGGTAATTCAAGAAATTTGCGAAACTGCCGTCATCGCTTCAGATTGACTCTGCGCGACGACCGATCGGATACAGGCCACCCCATGACGACCCCCAGCGAACACACCAGCCCGGCAATGCAGCGCATCCTTGCGCTCCTCGTGCGCAAGTCCGATATGTCGGCGAGCGACATGTCGCGCGAAGCCTTTGTCGGCATCACGACGCTGGCCTGCGGCGGCTACCTCAAAGCATTGCGCGCCAAGAAGCTCGTGCATGTCAGCGGCTGGCGCAAGACGCGCAATGGCTTTGTTACGCCGCTGTTCAGCCTCGGCGATCGCCCCGATCTGCCGCGCCCAAGATTCGAGGATGAAGATCGCGATTCGGCCGGTCTCGGCCAGATCGTCGCCGTCCTGCAGCGCTTGGGCGCGATGACCTATCTCGAAGTGGCGCAAGCCACCGGCCTCTCGCCGAACACGATCAAGAACGGCCGCTACATGGACGTCCTCGTCAAGCAGAAGCGCATCCACATCTCCGCCTGGCGCCGCAACCGTGCGGGTCCGATGGTCGCCGTCTATTCGATCGGATTCGCGCCGCCCGCCGAAAAACCGGCGCCGCTATCTCACGCCGAGAAGTGTCGTCGTAGCCGGGAAAAGAGCCGCGTGCTGTCAGGCGATCGAGGAATCGCCGCGCAGCTCGGGCGGTTCTGAGCTTGAGGCCGAGTGATGGCCTTTTCAAGACGATGAGGCATTCAGGTGGGGCCGCTGCAATCGTGACCGACAGCTTCCCCGCTCGCTCGCTCAGGCGACGCTGCGCACAGTAGTCGCCTGGCATCCGATCACTTCAATGCCAGGCGTGCAGGAACCCTCGCATGGGTC
>JAGNOM010000005.1:0-19785 GCA_017990155.1 Propionivibrio sp.
CCTGACGAAAGTCCATATCACACCAACCGAAGCCGCACGGGCAGGGAGAGCACATGTTACGCATCATTACCCTAAATCTCAACGGCATTCGGTCGGCATGGAGCAAGGGCGTTCTGCCCTGGATTGGGGAGCAGAACGCAGATGTCGTTTGCCTGCAAGAGCTCAAGGCGCAAGCAAATGACCTGACCGAGGAAATGAAAGCGCCGCACGGACTGCACGCCTATTACCACAGCGCCGAGAAGAAGGGTTACAGCGGCGTCGGCCTGTGGTGCCGCCAAGAACCTGACAAGGTCATCGAAGGACTGGGCCATGCCGAATTTGACGCGGAAGGCCGCTACTTGCAGGCCGACTTCGGCAAGCTCTCGGTCATTGCGCTCTATCTGCCATCCGGATCCAGTTCACCGGAGCGTCAGGAGGCGAAGTTCCGCTTCATGGACTACTTCTATCCGCATCTTGTCGAACTGGCGCAGAGTGGGCGCGATATCGTCGTTTGCGGCGACTGGAACATCGCGCACCACGAAATCGATCTCAAGAACTGGAAGGGAAATCGCAAGAACTCCGGTTTTCTACCCGAAGAACGCGCCTGGATCACTCGCGTGCTAGAGGAAGGCGGGTGGCACGATGTCTATCGCCGGTTGCATCCAGAGGCCGCTGACGAGTGCTATACATGGTGGTCAAATCGCGGCCAGGCGTGGGCGAAGAACGTCGGATGGCGACTCGACTACCAGTTGGCGACGCCACGACTGGCGGCGACGGCAAGAGACGCATCCGTCTACAAGGCGCAACGCTTTTCAGATCACGCGCCGCTGACGATCGACTACGACTATGCGCCGTGAATCTGCGCATTGATATGTGTTCGCAAATTGGATAATCTGAGAGCGATGGTTCCCGAACGCTCCGCAGTTGCGAGCCATGAGTCCTGTCCATTCCATCCAATGTGAGGTGTACCATGCCTGAAGCTATCGATATGACCAATTCCAGCAAACAAAAACTCGTTTCCGACATGAAGGTTGTCGTTTCCGACGCCGAGGAAATCCTGCGCGCCACGGCTGGCGTCGCCGGCGAAAGAATGGTCGATCTGCGCGAACGTATCGCCGAGCGTCTGCGTGATGCCAAATTGCGTCTCGCCGACGCGGAAGCAGCGCTTGTGGACAAGACGAAGGCGGCAGCCCGCGCAACCGACGACTTCGTCAATGACAATCCCTGGCAAGCGGTCGGCATCGCCGCGGGTATCGGCCTTCTGCTCGGCATCATCATCGGTCGCCGCTAAGTTCCGCCCCGGGAAATGATTGACCACACCGGCGGCGAAACCAACGGCCTCTTCGCCGCCTTGAAGGGGATCGCCGCCACGCTGCTGGCGAGCGGGAAAACGCGCCTCGAACTGCTCGGCAATGAGATCGAGGAAGAGAAGCTGCGCGCCATGCAACTGCTTCTCATGGCACAAGGCATGGTGTTCTGCTTCGGCGTTGGCGTGATTCTCGCAGTGGCCTTGATCAGCTCGCTTTTCTGGGACAACCGGCTCCTTGTTCTTGGCCTGTTTGCGTTGCTGTTTCTTGTTGCAGGCGGCTTTTTCTATTCACGCTTCAAGAATGCGACACAACGGCCTGACCGGGCATTTGCCGCGAGCCTCGCGGAACTGCAGGAAGATTTGCGCCAGTTGAAGGCGGCGATGGGCCATGAACCACCGGCTCATTGAGATTCATCGCCAGCGTGGTCGGCTTCTTGAACGTATCGCGGGGCAGCGTGCGGCGCTGAGCCGCGATCTTCAGCCGGTTCGCGCTTCCTTATCCAGCGTGGATCGTGTCGTTGGCCGCATCCGCTCGGTTACGGACTACATCAAGCGACACCCGAGCATCGCTGCGCTGGCCGTCGCCGGGTTATTTGCGATCAAGACCGAGCGCGCCTGGCGCTGGACCAAGCGCGCCTTCTTCGCGTGGCGCACCTGGCGGGCCTTCGGTAACAAGCTGACCATTCTGAGTTCGCGGGCGCGTTAGTGAGCGAAGAATCTCGAAAGGGAACGGGCGCTGCCAGGTCGGGTTCGCGAGCGTTATCGCGCATGGTTGATTCGCAAAAGCGACAGGCGCGCGAGTTCGTCGCCGACGTGGTACGCATGCGCGGCCTGATGCCCTTGCTGATGAAGAACCGCAACGGCGGTGCCTGGACTGCAGCAGAAAAAGCGGAGCTCTTGAGCCAGCTGCGTATCCTCTCGCGCGTCTCACCTTACCTGCTTTTCCTGCTCCTGCCCGGCTCCGCGCTGCTTCTCCCGGCCTACGCCTGGTGGCTCGACCACCGGCGTAAACCGCGATTGTCCGGTTCCGTCACTGGGCCATCGGACCGCTTGTAGCTCAGTCCCAGATTCCCTGCGCCAGCATCTGACGGGTCGCTGCTTCTGCCCATCCGCGATTTGCTGCGGGACTCGCCGGACTGGGGTGCAACACCTTGCCAACGCGAACGCCCGTTCCCCGCAACGCCTCCGCCGCCCTCGCCTCAGCGAACCCACCGATTCCGATCACCCACTCGGGTTGCAGATAACCGACGAGTGCTCGTAGATGCGTGTCGCACGCTGCGTAAAGCGGCGCCGCTTCGGCAACAGGTAGTTTGTCCGGCGTGAGGTTGCGCCCATGATCGAAAAATGCCAGCGGACAGTAGTTGGCTACAAAGTGATCGGCGAAGAACGCCCCGGCCGTGCCGAAGCGCTGCTGAAACAAGCTCCACAAGCGCCGGCCGCTGACTTCCGAGCGCGTACAGGCAAAGCCTTCAATCGGACGCTTCGGGTTCTCCGTTGCCGGAACTTCTACCTCGGCTTCGATTCCCATCCAATCGCGCACGGCGCCGATTTCGCCGAAGGGAACGCCACACTGCACCATGCCGAACGGGCCTGGATTCATGCCGATGAAGACCACACGTTTACTTCCGGCGCCAAAGCGGCGCAGGTACAGCTCGTGCGGTGCCCAGGCGTAGGTGAGCGGGTTGTAGATGTGAGACACCGGCGGGGCGAAATCAAGTCGTTCGACTTCGTCAGACAGTTTGCGCGCGGCCGCCACGAGCGCTTCGGCAGTCACCATGCTGTTGTTGTCAGGCACGCGCCACTCCTTTCGCTCCCGCACCACTCCACGGCGCCACACGGGACAGGAGCAGCATGCCGGGGACTGCCAACGCGGTGCATAGCAGGAAGAAGTGGAACCAGCCCAGGCTTTCGACCAGCCAGCCAGCGGAGGCGTTGATAAACGTGCGCGGCACGGCCGCCAGACTCGTGAACAGGGCAAACTGGGTCGCCGTATAGGCCGGGTGCGTGGTGCGGGCGATAAAGGCGACAAACGCTGCCGTACCCAAACCGACACCGAGCGCTTCAAAGCCGATCACGAGCGCCAGCGACAGGCGCTGATCTAGACCAATCTCGCTCTGCGCCCCCAGCCAGGCGAGCCAGGCGAAGCCGAGTATCGACACCAGTTGCACGACGCCGAACAGCCACAGCGCACGATTGATTCCGAGCCGTACCATCCACAAACCGCCGAGCAATCCGCCAATCACTGCCGGCCAGAGTCCGGCGTGCTTGGCAATCAGGCCGATGTCGGTTTTGGTGAAACCCATGTCGAGATAAAACGGAGTCGCCAAGGCCGTGCACAGCGAGTCACCCAGCTTGTAGAGAAAGATGAACGCCAGCACCAACACGGCACCGCGCACGCCCGAACGGCCCATGAACTCGTGGAACGGCTCGACGACCGCCTCACGCAGCGTCTTGGGACTGGCCTTGGTCGAAACCGGTTCGCTGACGAGAAGAATCATCACCATGCCCGGCAGCATGAATGCTGCCGTGATCCAGAAGACCTGCGACCACGGGAGCAGATCAGCGAGGATCAACGACAGGGAACCGGGTACCAATCCGGCAACGCGGTAAGCATTTACATGCACCGCGTTGCCCAGCCCGAGCTCGACCTCGGCGAGCAGTTCGCGTCGATACGCATCGAGCGCGATGTCCTGCGTTGCGGAAAACAAGGCCAGAAATGCGGCAAGCCAGAGGACCGGGGTGATGTTGGTCGATGGCGATAATCCGCCGAGCAGTCCGATGGTCAGCAAGAGACCGATCTGCATCAGCAAGGTCCAGCTGCGTCGCCGGCCGAGAAATGGCAACGAGTAACGATCGAGAAACGGCGACCAGAGGAATTTCCAGGTATAGGGAAACTGGATCAGTGCGAAAAACCCGATCGTCTTGAGATCGACTCCCTCGCTGCGCAACCACGCCGGCAGGAGGTTTAGCAGCAGATAGAGTGGCAGGCCGGAACTGAAACCAGTGAAGATGCAGATCAGCATCTTGCGCGTCAGGAGCACGCGCAATGATTCGGGAAGTTGCACGCTCATACCGGCTTACGGCCAATACGGTAAAAGGCCAGACTGCCGTTCAGATTCGGGTCGTCGGTTACAGGTTGCCCCGCTTCGTCAAAAGCCAGGCGTTCGCGAACTTCAATGTCGAGCTTGTCGCACAAGGCCTCGAAATCGGCGATCGTGAAGAAGCGCACGTTCGGCGTGTCGTACCACTCGTAAGGGAGATCCTCCGAAACCGGCATGTGTCCCGAGGCGATCGCCTCACGGTTGGCCCGATACGCGAAATTGGGAAAGCTGACCACGGCTTCGTCGGCAACGCGCAGCATCTCGCCGAGGATGCGCTCGGTCGCGTGCATCGCTTGAAGGGCCTGCGAGATGATGACGTGATCGAAGGAATGATCCTCGAAACCGGAAAGCCCACCTTCAATGTCGATCTGGATGACATCAACATCGTTGCGAATGCAGCCCAGTACGCGCTCATGATCGATCTCGACGCCGTAGCCGACGACATTCTTGGTCTCGCGCAGGTAACGCAGCAGCTTTCCATCGCCGCAGCCGAGGTCGAGCACGCGCTCGCCCGGGGGAATCCAGCGGGCGATGACGGCAAAGTCGAAACGCTCCCGCTCTTTGGCCGTGAAATTCATAGCGAAATATTCTCCAGATAGGCGCGCAGCACCGCGTGGTAGTGGGCGTCGTCGAGCAGGAAGGAATCGTGGCCCGCGTCGCAGTCGATCTCGGCGTACGCGACGTGACGCTTGTTGTGCAACAGGGCGAAGACGATCTCGCGCGACCGCGCCGGCGAGAAGCGCCAGTCGGTCGAGAAGCTGGCGACCAGGAACTTCGCCTTGGCGCGCGCCAGTGCCGCCGCGAGGTCGCCGCCGTAGGCGTAGGCCGGGTCGAAATAGTCGAGCGCTTTGGTGGTGATCAGGTAGGTATTCGCGTCGAAGAAACCGGCAAACTTGTCGCCCTGGTAGCGCAGATAGGACTCGATCTCGAAATCGACGTCGTAACTGAACTTGTGCTCACCGTGGCGCAGTTGCCGGCCGAACTTCTCGCCCATCTGGCTATCGGACAGATAGGTAATGTGTCCGATCATTCGCGCCAGGCGCAAACCGTTCTTGGGCACGACGCCATGCTCGGCATAGTGTCCGCCGTGGAAATCCGGGTCAGAAATGATCGCCTGGCGGGCGACTTCGTTGAACGCGATATTCTGCGCCGAGAGCTTCGGCGCCGAGGCGATCACGATCGAATGACGAATACGGTCGGGAAACTGTAGCGTCCATTCGAGCGCCTGCATCCCGCCCAGGCTGCCGCCCATCACTGCGGCCCAGGTCTCGATCTGAAGATGATCGGCAAGCCGTGCCTGCGCGGCGACCCAGTCCTCGACGGTAACCATCGGGAAGTCCGCGCCGTAGCGCTTCCCGGTTTCCGGGTTGATCGAGATCGGCCCCGTTGAGCCGTAGCAGCCGCCGAGATTATTGACGCCGACGACAAAGAATTTGTCCGTATCGAGCGGTTTGCCGGGGCCGACGAGGTTGTCCCACCAACCGACGTTACGCGGATTCCCGGCATAGACGCCGGCCACATGATGCCCTCCGGAAAGGGCATGGCAGACGAGGACGGCGTTCGAACGCGCCGCATTGAGCGTGCCGTAGGTTTCATAAACAAGATCGAAACCGGGCAGGACCGCGCCGCTCTTTAGCGGCAGCGGCTCATCGAAACGGAAACGTTGCGGCGCAACGATTCCGACAGACTGTTCTAGTGACATTTCAATCGCAACCCAAAAGCAAAAAACCCAGTCGGCACGATAAAAGCGGACTGGGTTGGTGCCGCTTTAGCCGTATTTATTGAGCGCCCGCAAGCTGATTGTTCAAATCGGCGCTGTCGAAGGAAGTTACCGTCCGGTCCCGCAAATGTCAATCACGCGAGCCGGGCAGACGATGCGCTTCAGACCTGCATCAGGTTGAGGCGTTCGATCTGCTCCTGAATCTTGGACGATTCCTCCAGCCGCAGAATCCGCCGGACGATCGGTACGAGTTCCGAGATGTCACTCTGCTTGATGCGCTGCTTGACGGCTGGAATCTGCGCCGGATGCATCGAGAACTGGCGCAGACCCATGCCCAGCAGCAACCGCGTCAACGTCGGATCACCGGCCATTTCACCGCACATCGAGACAGGCACACTGGCCTTGTCCGCACTGCTGATGATGTGGGCAAGCAACATCAGGACGGCCGGATGCAGCGGATCGTAGAGGTTGGCGACGTGTTCGTCAGCACGATCGATGGCCAGCGTGTACTGGATCAAGTCGTTGGTGCCGATCGAGATGAAGTCGAGACGGCGCAGGAATAGTCCAACCGCCAGCGCGGCCGCGGGCACTTCAACCATGCCGCCGATCTCGATGTTCTCGTCAAACGCAATCTTCTCGCCACGCAGACTCGACTTCGCCTGTTCGAGCGCCGCCAGCGTCTGGTCGATCTGATGCGCGTGCGAGAGCATCGGAATCAGGATTCTGACCTTGCCGACTTTGGACACGCGCAGGATCGCCCGCAACTGCGCCTGGAAGGTCTTCGGCTCGGCCAGCGAGAGGCGGATCGAGCGCAAGCCGAGCGCCGGATTGTCGCGCTTGCGGTCGTCGATCGATTCCGAATGCACGTTCTTGTCGTTGCCGAGATCGAAAGTGCGGATCGTAATCGGGCGCCCTTCCATGCCCTTGACGACCTTGCGGTAGGCCTCGAACTGCTCGTCTTCGCTCGGCATGTCGCCCCGGCCGAGAAAGATGAACTCGGTACGGAACAGCCCGACGCCCTCGGCACCGCTTTCCAGCGCCGCCGCCACGTCGCCCGGCTCTTCGATATTGGCCATCAGCTCGATCTTGATCTTGTCGAGCGTCGTCGCGCGCGCCGTCTTCAACAGCTTGAGCTTGGAGCGCTCGATCTCGAACTGGCTCTTCTTGAGCTGGTATTCCTCCAGCACCCGCTGGTCCGGGTTAACGATGACGACGCCACGCGTGCCGTCGACGATCAACATTTCCTTGTCGTGAATCAGCTGCCGCGCGTTGTGCAAGCCGAGCACGGCCGGGATGCCCATGCCGCGCGCCAGAATCGCCGTGTGCGAAGTCGCGCCGCCGACGTCGGTGACGAAGGACGCGAAGTTCTGATCCTTGAACGCCATCACGTCGGACGGCGAAAGATCGTGGGCGACGACAATCAGCGTCTCGCCCTTGCTGCCCTTGGGTGCCTTGAGCGTCGTCTGGTCGCCGCGACCAACCAACTCACGGACGACGCGTTCGACAACCTGCCGCACGTCGTAGCTACGCTCACGCAGGTAGATATCGTCGATCTGCTCGAACTGATCGACCAGGATCTCCATCTGCTGGACGATGGCCCACTCGGCGTTGCAACGCCGTTCGCGGATGATCTGCTTGGGCACGTCGCAGAGTTCCGGGTCGGCCAGAATCATCAGGTGCAGGTCGATGAACGCGCCGAGATCGGTCGGCGAGCTGTCCATACCCTTCTTGATCGCGGTGAGCTCACTGCGTACGCGACTCAATGCCGTTTCAAAACGTGCGATTTCCTTTTCGACGAGTCGCGGAGAAATGACCAGGTGCGACACCTCAAGCGTCGCCTGGGAGATGAGGTGCGCCCGCCCGATGGCAATGCCACCGGAGACGGCCAGGCCATGCAGAGTGAAGCTCATGGTATGCCTACTCTCCTTCACCAAACTTGTCCGCGACCAGTTTCAGTATGGCTTCAAGGGCCTGTTGCTCATCGCTGCCCTCGGTCTCGACGACAATCGTCGAACCCTTGCCGGCCGCCAGCATCATCACGCCCATGATGCTCTTGGCGTTGATTCGGCGTGGGCCTTTTTCGAGCCAGACTTCGGAGCTGTAGCTGCCGGCGATCTGCGTCAGCTTGGCCGATGCACGGGCATGCAGCCCCAGTTTGTTCGATATTTCGATTTCTGCGCGTGCCATTACAAGTCCTGTTGTTCAATCTGCTGTTGGGCTAGTGCCGGTGCATGTTGATGACGCCATCGTGGCCGCCGCTGATTGCCTTCTTGATCAGCGTTTCCATGCCGCTTTTGCGATAGGTCAGTGCACGCAGCAGCATCGGCAGGCTGACGCCGGCGACGCATTCGATCCGTCCGGGGTCGAGCAGCTTCAATGCGAGATTGGCCGGCGTGGCGCCCAGAATGTCGGTGAGGATCAGGACGCCATCGCCCTCATCGACTTCCTTGAGGAGCAATTTAGCCATCGGCAGGATATCGAGCGGATCATCCTGTGCGGCCACGCCGAACTGACCAATCAAGGGAGGGCGTTTGTTCAGGACATGACAAATGTTCTGGATCAAGCTTTCGCCAAACGTGCCGTGCGTTATCAGGAGGATACCGATCATTGGATGCGCGTTCCGTGAAAAATCAGCGGTCATTCTAAGGGATTCCGCGCCGTTCGTAAGCGCCCGAAACCCGTTCAGGGCTGGATTTCGAGGCTTTCCGGCGCTTCGCCGACAAATTCGAGGCGCGCCTTCAGTTTCGCGGTCACTTGCACCCTCCCGGCCGAATCGACCCGCAGTACCTGATCGACGTCCAGGGCTCGGGCCACCGACGGCCATTCCGGACCGGCGATGAACAAGGGCTTGGAGGCGACGTCGGAAAGCGTGCCGGCGGCCGGCCGCGGCGAAACGAGGACGGTGAGCGCCTGCGTATGCATCACCGGCTCGCCGCGACGCGGATCGAGCAGGTGGCAGTAACGCTTGTCGTCGAGCTCGAAGAAGCGCTGGTAGTCGCCGGACGTGCCGATGGCCTCGCCGTCGTGGAGTTCCACCGTCGCCAGCGGACCCGGCTGGCGCGGATGCTGGATGCCGACTTTCCAGGGCTCGCCGTTCTTCGTTCCCAGCGCCATGACATTGCCGCCGATGTTTATCAGGGCATTGCTGACGCCTTGCCCACGCAGGATTTCGGAGGCTCGATCCAGCGCCACGCCCTTGAGATAACCGCCGAAATCGATCGACACCTTCGGGTTCCGGCTGGTCACCTGCAAGCCATCCAGCTGCACATCAACGATGCCCGGACGGGCGGCGCGCCACGTTGCCAGCGCGCTCGCGTCGGGGAGGACGGGTTTGAATTCGTCGGACTGGAAACCCCACAAGCGAATCAGCGCGCCAATGCCCGGATCGAATCGTCCTTCGCCCAAGGCGGAACGCTGCTGCGCATCGGTGATGAAGAAAGCGAGTTCAGGAGAAACCGCATGTGTCTTCCCGGCGGCAATCGCTGCATTGAGGTCGCTGAGTTCGGAGGGCTGCCAGGCATGGTAGGTCCGGTGAAGGCGATCGAATTCGCGCAACACCGCCGCCGCAGCCGGTCGAGCCTGCGCTTCCTCCAATCCGGCGATGAGGATTTCAACGCGGGTTCCAAAGACAAAGGACTCCTGTTGATGCAACGGCGCCTTGCCGCAAGCGGCCAGCAACAGGCCGACAAGAGCCAGAAGAATCAGGCGGGGATAGCAGGAACAACGATAGCGGGGCATTCGCGCTCCAGCGCGGCGATAAACATCGCCGCCGCATCAAATCCGGTCTGATCACAGATTTCGACCATGCAGGTCGGGCTGGTGACGTTGATTTCGGTCAGCCAGTCGCCAATTACGTCGATACCGACGAACAACAGGCCCCGCTCGGCGAACACCGGCGCCAATGCTTCGGCGATTTCGCGATCGCGTTCGGTCAGCGGTCGGGCGACGCCGGTTCCGCCGGTGGCCAGATTGCCACGCGTCTCACCCGCCTTCGGGATGCGTGCCAGGCAATACGGGACGACTTCGCCGCCGATGATCAGGATGCGCTTGTCGCCGTCGGCGATTTCCGGGATGAAGCGTTGCGCCATGATCGTCCGCGCACCATCGTCGGTCAGCGTTTCGATGATCACGTTGCGGTTCGGGTCGTCATGCCGTACGCGGAAGATCTGGCGTCCGCCCATACCGTCGAGCGGCTTGAGAATGGTGTCGCCGTGAATATCGATGAAGGTATTGATCGGCCCGGCTTCACGCGCGACCAGCGTCGGCGCCGCGTACTGGGGAAATTCGAGGACGGAGAGCTTCTCCGAATGGTCGCGCAAGGCCTGCGGCCGGTTGAAGACGCGCGCGCCCTCGGCGACCGCGCGGTCGAGCAGCCAGGTCGTCGTCACGTACTCGATGTCGAACGGAGGATCCTTGCGCATGACCACCGCCGCGAAGTCGCGCAGTGGCACAACGTGGCGCGTGATCTCGACGAACCACTCCTCATCGTCGGGCAACAGTTCCATATGCACGGCCTCGGCACAAACACCGTGCAAGGCGGACCAGTGAATGCCCGGCTGCTGGATCGCCCAGACGGCGTGACCGGCGTCCTGCGCCGCGCGCATCATGGCAATGCTCGAATCCTTGCAGGCCTTCAGCGAATCGAGCGGGTCGACAATGAAAGCAAAGCGCATGAGAGCAACTCCTGATAGTGGACGGTCGAAATCGGGAACTACAGTTTACACATCCGCCGGCGCCGTGCGCTCCAGTTCAAGCGAGGCCGCCAACTGCGCCAGCCGCGCAACGACGCCATAGGCGTAGAACCGATTGGGCGGCGCATCAGGGTTCTGGCACTGGTCCGGCAGCGAGCAGCTCGTCTCGAAAGCCAGCGGTTCGAAGTGCATTCCCGGCGCATTGAGGTTTTCGTCGATGCCGCGCCCCGAATGCACGCGGTAAAAACCGCCGACGACAAAGCGGTCGATCATGTACACCACCGGTTCGGCAACGCCATCGTTAACTCGTTCAAAGGTATGCACGCCTTCCTGGATGATCACCTGCGAGACGTTCATCCCTTCCTTGATCACCGACATCTTGTTGCGCTGTTTGCGGTTGAGGCCGGTGACTTCCGACGCGTCCTTGACCGTCATCACGCCCATGCCGTAGGTGCCGGCGTCGGCCTTGACGACGACGTAGGGCGTCTCGTCAATCCCATATTCCTTGTACTTTTCGCGGATCAGCGTGAGCACGGCATCGACGTTCGACGCCAGACATTCTTCGCCCTGCCGCTCGTGGAAATTGACGCTGTTGCACACCGAGAAGTAGGGGTTGATCTGCCACGGGTCGATGCCGACCAGCTTGGCGAATTCATCGGCCACTTCGTCGTAAGCGGCGAAATGGTTCGATTTGCGGCGCACCGCCCAACCGGCGTGGAGCGGCGGCAGTACGTATTGCTCTTCCAGGTTCCGCAACACATCAGGAATCCCGGCGGTCAGATCGTTGTTGAGCAGCACCGCGCAGGGGTTGAAATCCTTGAGCCCGAGACGGTTGCCGCTGCGCACGAGCGGTTCCAGGAGCAGCGAGGTACCGTTTGGCAGATCGACGGTCGTTGGCTGGTCGATCTCCGGCAGCAGCGAGCCCAAACGCACTTCCAGGCCGGTCAGGCGCAGGATGGTGACGAGCTGCGCGACGTTCTGCAGATAGAAGAGATTGCGCGTGTGATTCTCGGGGATCAGCAACAGACTGCGCGCATTCGGGCAGATTTTCTCGATCGCCGTCATTGCCGCCTGCACGCACAGCGGCAGGAAAGCCGAGTTGAGGTTGTTGAACCCGCCGGGAAAGAGATTCATATCGACCGGCGCCAGCTTGAAGCCGGCGTTGCGCAGATCGACCGAGCCATAGAAGGGCGGCGTGTGCTCTTGCCACTGGTTGCGCAACCAGCGCTCGATGGTTGGCGCGGCGGCCAGGAACTTCGCTTCGAGTTCGAGCAGCGGGCCGTTCAAGGCCGTTGTCAGATGAGGAACCATGCATATCTCCAGTTCTCTTGCGGCCCGGAGAAGGCCATTGCAAACGGAATGATCAAAAGATTTTCTTGAGTCTATCCCACCATGTCGTGCCGGCCTGCGGCTGAAACTTGCTGAAGGACTTGGGCAGCAGTGACTGCTCCAGGCTGCGCTGCGTAAAGAGAAAGCGTCCGTCGCAGACAAAACCGAGATCCTCCCAGTCGACGCGATTCAGCGCGTCGGCCAAGGCGCGAACGTCGACAGTGGGGTCATTCGGGAAAATGGCAAGTACCGCGCCGTCGTAATTTGGGCAATCGTGGACAAAGAAGGGTTGTGCGCGACGGGTCTTTCCATTCACGTAGACGCGCGGCAAGTCGGACACGTAGTACCCGCGCCCCCACTGCCACCAGTTCGATTCGTTGTACGGCTTGATGCGCCGCGAAATCAGCCTTTCCTTGTACGGCAACAGTGCGGCCGGTGGTGGATCACCGGGCTCGCACCAGATCATGCGCCGAGTCTTTCCGTCAGTGACGGTGGAAGAACAGACGAAATCGCGATTGCCAGCGGCATCACTTGTATACAGTTCATCCGCACCGGACACCGCACCCACTTTGACAAACGCGATGTCGGAAAGTCGCAACGAGTAATCGTGCCTGGCGAACAGGAGGTGGCCACCGCTTTCAAGAAAACGACGCTCTTCCCACGGCGGAGAGTCAAGCGTCGCCGCGCTATCCGCCACACCCAGCGCCGCATAACGCGTCCGATGCGAGTGGTTGCCACGCTCGAAGCGCCAGATTGCACAATTGGGCGTGGCGTCTTCAAACAGGTGCAGATCGCCAAGATCGATGAAGTCGGTGATCGTTCCCTGAGCGACGAGCAGCCGGTTGAGCGGCACGGCCGAGGTCGATTTCAGGAAATCGCGTGGCGTGATGAAGATCAGCTCCCCGCCGGGTTCCAGCAGGCGCAGACACTTCTCGATGAAGAACAGAAAAAGGTTCGCGCGCTTGTCGAGCACCGTCCCACGCGCCAGACGACGGGTCCCGGGAGAAATGTCCTGATAGCGCACGTACGGCGGGTTGCCGATGATAGTGGCGAAGGATTCGTCGTCGGAAAGCTCGAAGAAATCCATCACCTCGGCGCCCGGCGGCGCGTGGCGCGGATCGATCTCGATGCCAAGTGCGCCGGGAAAGTGCTGCAAAAAGGCGCCATCACCACAGGCCGGCTCAAGAACCCGGCCGTTGTTTCGCACCAGCTTGCGCATGCAATCGACGATCGCCGGCGGCGTAAATATCTGACCAAAGGCGGTCACTTCGTAGGTGGGTTCGGGTATTGATTTTGTCGATGGCGGCATGGTGGCTGGTCTGGCAATCCTCGCGGGCCGATGAGTATACGCCCGAACGCCGGACACCAAGTGCGCCTGAAAAGCCGCACGATGTGACGCCGGAAAATGAAATATCCACCTGGAGTAGCGTGACGCGACAGGAAGACATGAATGTCGCTCTATACTGCATTTCAGTTCAACGATTCTGCATCACCTCAGAGGAGCCGCCATGTCACTCAAACAACGTCTGCTTGCCTTCGTCGCCATCTTGTTATTGACCGTCATCGCTGCCCTTTCCGGGATGTCGTATCGGGAAATGCGTAGCGAAATCGTTGCCGGCGTCAGCCACGAAATCGAAGCCGCCGTGCGCGGAAACCGTGAAGCGCTGTCGCGCTGGATCATCCAGCGGCGCGACGCGATCGATGCGACGGCGACGCGCCTTGTTTCCGGCGGCGATCCGATTCCCTTCCTCCTCGCAGGGAAGGACGCGGGGCGTTTCGATCAGCTGTTTGTCGGCTATGGCGACAAACGCATGATCTACAACCTGGCGGATAAACAACCGCCCGAGGGCTACGATCCGACTGCCCGCCCCTGGTACAAACAGGCCAGCGACGCCAAGGGGACGGTGGTCACGCCGCCCTATATTTCGGCGAGCACCAAGAAGCTCGGCATCACAATTGCGCGGCCGGTCGAGGGCGAAGGAGCGGGCGTGGTTGGCGGCGATATATCGCTTGAAGAAATCGTTGATCTGGTCAAGGCCATCCAGTTGCGCGGCGACGGCTACGCCTTCCTGGCCACGCGCGACGGCAAGATCGTCGCGCACTCCGCACCGGACTCGGCACTCAAGCCGGTCGCGGAAATCATGCCAGGATTCGACGCGTCCATTCTGCAGTCGGCCGATGACAAGTTCGTCCTGCGCGAATTTCCGATCGATGGCCGGACGAAGTTCGTGATCACCTCGTCGATCACGGGCGTCGACTGGGTCTTGTGCGCCGTCGTCGACAAATCCGCGATTCTCTCGCCCTTGAAATCCTTGCTCGGGATGCTGGCGCTTTCCGGCCTGATCATCGCCGTTCTCGGCGCGCTGCTCGCGAACGCCGCGCTCTCCAGACTTCTGAAAGACCTGTTCGGCCTGCGTGACGCGCTAACCGAGATATCGAGCGGCCAGGGCGATCTGACGCGCAAACTGTCGGCGAATTCGCGCGACGAAATCGGTCAGACGGCCGCTGCCTTCAATCGCTTCATCGAATCCCTGCGCACCATGTTCATCGAAGTACGGGAAAACGCCAGTTCGCTGAACGCCGGCATCGACTCGCTCAACGGTGTCACGCAGTCGATCGCCACGGACTCCGAACGCCAGGCCGATACCCTGACGACCACCGCCGCGACAATCGAGGAAATCACGGTCAGCATCAACCACATTGCCGACAATGCAAAGCAGGCGGAAAGGACGGCCTCGCAGACCGGTGAAGTGTCGCAACACTCGGCGGCGGCGGTGAATGGTCTGGCCACGGAGATCAGCCGAATTTCAGAGGAGGTCGGACGGCTTGCGACGACGCTGACTTCACTCGGACATCGCTCCGGCGAAATGAATGCCATCATCGGCGCCATTCGCGATATCGCCGATCAGACGAATCTGCTGGCCCTGAACGCCGCCATCGAGGCCGCACGGGCCGGCGAGGCAGGGCGCGGTTTTGCGGTGGTCGCCGACGAGGTCAGGAAACTCGCCGAACGTACCGCCAAATCCACCGTCGAGATAGGCCGGTTGATCGAATCGACGCATGGCGACATCCAGTCGGCGCTTTCCGACATGAACGAAACGCAGCGCTCGGTCGCGTCGGGGCTGAGCGCTTCGCAGAGCGTCGCGGCCGAGATTTCGGGAATCCACGGCAAGGTGAGCCAGGTGGTCACTTCGATTCGCGACATCGCCGAATCGACACACGAACAATCGGTGGCGACGAACGAGATGGCGCGCGCCGCCGAGGAAGTCAACCGGATGACACTGGAGACCGACCAATCGCTGCAGAGTGCGACGCGAACCGTCGCCGAATTGAGCCGACTCTCGAACGGCCTGCACGAACTCGTCGGACGCTTCCGGCTCTAGATCGCGGGGGACGCCTCGTTGAGCATCGAGCGGCCGTGACGCAAACGGCCGCTCGATTCGCTTGTCAGACCGGAACCGACATCTTGTCGACGACCCGACGCAGGACAAAACTGGAATGAACGCCGGTCACGCCCTGAATCCGGTTGATCCGGTTGAGCAGAAGTTCCTGGAAGGCGTCCATGTCCCTGACGATAACCTTGATCTGGTAGTCGGCGTCCTGCCCGGTAATCAGGAGACACTCCTGGACCTCCGAGAACTGGCTGATTTCGTTCTCGAAATGCTCGAAGCGCTCGGGCGTGTGCTTGTCCATCGAGATATAGATCAGCGCCATCAGCGTATAACCGAGTGCCTTGGCGTCAATCAGGGCGCGATAGCCGGTGACAATCCCCGATTCCTCGAGCGCACGCACCCGGCGCAGGCACGGCGAGGGTGAAAGGCCGATGCGATCGGCAAGATCCTGGTTGCTGATTCGGCCGTCCTGCTGCAAGACCCGCAGGATCTGCCGATCGAAGCTGTCGACAACCATGGTATTGCTTCCTTATTCGCCAGATAAAAATATTATTTCACAAATCTGTTATATGTCGCAATAATTAACCAAAATCGCCCCAAATTAACCGATAAAACGCAAGCACCTGCCGAGAGTACTTCGCTATGATTCTTTCATCGAAACAGGTCTGCAATGCCCGCCAGAGGAACCCGAAATGATGTTGAAAGATCCTGCCAGCAAGTACACCGCCTTCCCGCCGGTCAAGCTCGTCGATCGCCAATGGCCGAACAAGTCCATCACGGCCGCCCCGGTCTGGATGAGCACCGATCTGCGCGACGGGAATCAAGCCTTGTTCGAGCCGATGAACATCGAACGCAAGATGCGCATGTTCAAGCGGCTGTGCGCCATCGGCTTCAAGGAAATCGAGGTCGCCTTCCCGTCGGCGTCGCAGACCGACTTCGACTTCGTACGCAAGCTGATCGACGAGAAGCACATTCCCGAGGACGTCACCATCGAAGTGCTCGCCCCGGCACGCGAAGCGCTCATTCGCCGTACTTTCGAGGCCCTCAAGGGCGCGCGTCGCGCCATCGTGCATATCTATAACGCCACGTCCAAGCCCTTCCGTGACATCGTCTTTGGCATGAGCAAGCCGGAAGTGCTTGCCCTCGCCGTCTCCGCCGTCACGCTGGTCAAGCAGATCAGCCAGGAGTATCCGGGTACCGAGTGGGTACTCGAGTACAGCCCGGAAACCTTCACCGCGACCGAACTCGACTTCGCGCTCGAAGTCTGCAATGCCGTCACCGAAGCCTGGGGCGCGACGCCAGACAACAAGATCATTCTCAATCTGCCGACCACGGTCGAATTGGCCACGCCCAACGTCTACGCGGACCAGATCGAGTGGATGCACCGCCACCTCGCGCGCCGCGACAGCATCCTCATCAGCTTGCACCCGCACAACGATCGCGGCACGGCCGTTGCCGCCGCCGAACTCGGCATGATGGCCGGCGCCGACCGCGTTGAAGGTTGCCTCTTTTCCAATGGCGAGCGGACCGGCAACGTCGACCTCGTCACCTTGGCGCTCAACCTCTATACGCAGGGCGTGTCGCCCAAGCTCGACTTCTCCGACATCAACGCCGTCGCGCGCGACTTCGAATACTGTACCCAGTTGCCCATTCACCCACGCCACCCCTATGTCGGTGACCTGGTTTTCACGGCCTTCTCTGGCTCCCATCAGGATGCCATCAAGAAAGGATTCTCGGCACAAAATGCCGAGTCGCCGTGGAACCTTCCCTATCTCCCGATCGACCCGGCCGACCTCGGCCGCAGCTACGATTCGGTGATTCGCATCAACAGCCAGTCGGGCAAGGGCGGTATCGCCTACCTGCTCGAATCCGAGTACGGCGTGGTCATGCCGCGCCGCTTGCAGGTCGAGTTTTCCGGAGAAGTCCAGCGCTACACCGATCAGCACGGCGGCGAGATGGATGCCGGCGACATCTGGAAGCTCTTTTCCGCGACCTATCTCGAATCGGGCTCGCCGCTCGATTATGTCGAGCATCACCTGTTCGAGGACGGCAAGGCGCAGGGAATCCGGCTCACGGTTCAGCGCAACGGCGAAACGCACGTGCTGACCGGCGAAGGCAACGGACCGATCGACGCGGCCGTTCATGCCTTGCGCCAGTTGGGAATCAGCCTTCAGGTCCGCAGCTATGAGGAACGCTCGATGGGCAGCAGCGGCGAAGGCGGCAACGCTCGTGCGTGCGCCTTCATGGAAGTCACGCAAGCCGGCAGCGAGCGCGAATGCTACGGCGTCGGCATGGATGCCAACATCGTCACGGCGTCGATCCGCGCACTGGTCAGCGGGGCCAACCGCGTCAATGGAAACGGCAAGAAGGCCAGCGCCGGCTGAGCCAAGTCGGACGGGGCCGGTTTCCCGTGCATGTTAAACTGGCCCCTCTTCAAACCACTCGACGCACGCGCCCATCATGTTTTCAGGAATCATCGCCTCCGTTGGCCACATCACAGATCTGACGCCGCGCAACGACGGCACCCCGACCGTGCGACTGACGGTTGAAGCCGGCGCTCTCGGCCTCGACGACGTCGAACTCGGCGACTCGATCGCCTGCAACGGCGTCTGCCTGACGGTCGTAGAACGCTCAAGCAACAGTTTCTGCGTCGATGTCTCGCCGGAAACCTTGTCCTGCACGATCGGGCTGAATGCGCCCGGTCCGATCAATCTGGAAAAAGCGTTGCGCCTTGCGGATCGCCTTGGCGGACATCTGGTGTCGGGGCATGTCGATGGCGTCGGTACAGTGATTCGCTTCGACCCGGTCGGCGACAACCGCCTGCTCGAAATCAGCGCTCCCGAAGAACTGGCAAAGTACATCGCACGCAAGGGATCGATCACGGTTAACGGCGTCAGCCTGACGACCAACGCGGTCGAAGGCAGCCGTTTCACGATCAACCTGATCCCGCACACGCTGGCACAGACCACGCTGGGCGGGATTGTCGTTGGCGGCCGCGTCAATCTGGAGATCGACCTCATCGCCCGCTACGTCGAGCGCATGCTGAATCCGGAAGCCGACTCGCTACCCAATCACTGAAACACGTACGGTCGATCGGTCGCGCAAGAGCGCGCACTTCTTCGCGGCGCTGCGTTTTGCCCCCCAAAGGTAACCGCCGGCTCGACCGGATCTGCGGCGCTGCGCACGATCGCCAGTGCTAGACTTCAAGAAACCAAGCCATATCCCAACGCCATGAGCACACCGACGACCACGATTGCTGAGATTGCCCGCCACGCAGGCGTAGGGACGGCGACGGTGGACCGGGTGCTCAACGGTCGGCCGGGGGTCAATGCCGAGACCGTGCAGAAAGTCATGCAGGCCATCTCGGCCCTGGGCGAACCCGTCGTCCAGCGTGGACGACCGCGTTTGCGCGACAACTTCCGCTTCGCCTACGTGCTGCCCGCCGGCGCTTCACAGTTCTACGATCAGGTCGAACGGCAGATCGCGCTCATCGCCGGCGACTTTCGCCACAAGCACACGACCGAAGTCACCTACCGCTTCAATGCCGACGACCCCGCTGAATTCGCCGCCAGCCTGGCGCAGGTCAGCGACTGCGACGGCATCGTCCTGCTCGCGCCCGACCTGCCGGCGATCAAGCTGGCGATCAACGAACAGGTGCGTAACGGCGTGCATGTCGTGACGCTCTTCTCCGACGTCGCCGGCTCGATGCGCGAGGTCTTCGTCGGGGCCGACAACCGGGCGGCGGGACGCACTGCCGGTTTGTTGCTGGCACGCATGGCGCACCATGCCCACGACACCCTGCTCCTGCTCTCGCAGGCGACGCGCATGTCGGCCGAGATCGAACGGCGCATCGGCTTCACGCAGGTGGTCGAAGAACGCTTCAGCCATCTGCAGGTGCAGCGCGCACCCGACCTGCCGGCGGCCGACGAAGGCGTCTACCAGAGCCTGCGCAGTTTCCTGCACAACGAGATCGATCCGGGACGACTGGCCGGCATCTACAGCGTCGGGACCGGTACGGCCGGCATCGTTCGCGTGCTCGACGAACTCGGGCTGGAGCATCTGCCGGGATTGGTCGCCCACGACTTCACCGAGCTGCACCAGTCGCTGCTGATCAGCGGCGAGCTGTCCTACGTGCTGCATCAGGACATCTACTACTGCGTGCTGACCGCGGCCCGTGTCCTGCGCGGTCTGTGCGAGAACGTCCGCGGTGCCCTCAGCGTCGTCCAGCCGCGCGTCGAAATCCTCACCGCTGAAAATCTGCACT
>JAGNOM010000005.1:19885-22959 GCA_017990155.1 Propionivibrio sp.
CATCAGGACATCTACTACTGCGTGCTGACCGCGGCCCGTGTCCTGCGCGGTCTGTGCGAGAACGTCCGCGGTGCCCTCAGCGTCGTCCAGCCGCGCGTCGAAATCCTCACCGCTGAAAATCTGCACTGACCCAGACGCAGGAGAACAACGGTGCCATTCCATTTTCCTTTCCGAGGTAACGCATGAAAAATCTCATGAATCATGTGGATACGATTCGTGACGAATCACTCGATGGTTTGGCGGCAGCACACGCGGAGATCGTCGTTCTGGGGGCGGAGCGGGGATTCGTACAGCGTCGCAATCTCAAACCCGGCAAGGTGGCCCTGATCTCCGGTGGGGGCGCCGGACATGAGCCGCTGCACGTCGGCTTTGTCGGACACGGCATGCTCGATGCAGCGTGTCCGGGACAGATCTTTACCTGCCCCACCCCCAACCAGATACTGAGCGCCGCCGAAGCGGTCGAGGGCGGGGCCGGGGTGCTGTTCATCGTCAAGAATTATCCGGGGGACATGATGAAGTTCGAGATGGCCTCGGAAATGCTCGAACTCGACAATGCGATGGTCATCGTCAATGACGATGTGGCGCTGGAGGATTCGACGCATACGAACGGCCGACGCGGCGTGGCGGGGACCTTGATCGTCGAGAAGATCCTCGGCGCGGCGGCTGAGCGCGGCTATTCGCTGGAGCAGTTGAAGACGCTCGGCGATGCGGTGAACAAGGCGACGGCGTCGATGGGCGTGGCGCTGACCTCATGCACCGTGCCGGCGGCCGGCAAGCCGACCTTTCACATCAGCGACTTCGACATGGAGATCGGTGTCGGCATCCACGGCGAACCGGGACGCCGGCGCGTGCCACTGGCCAATGCCGATGCCATCGCCAGCGAGCTGACCGGGGCCGTCATCCGCGATCTGTCGCTGACGGCAGGGCAGGAGGTCATTCTGCTGGTCAATGGCTTCGGCGGGACGCCGACGCTGGAGTTGTATCTGATGGTCAATGCCACGCGCAAGGTGCTGGCCAAGGCCGGAATTAGCGCGGTCCGCTACCTGACCGGGACTTATGTGACTTCGCTTGAGATGGCCGGTTGCTCGATTACCGTCTCCGTCGCCGATCCCGAAATCCTCCAGCTCTGGGACGACCCCGTCCATACCCCGGCCCTGCGCTGGGGGATGTAAGACAGCTTAAGGCCGCTCCGGCCCATCCGCTTCACTTCGCTACAACGGCGCCGAATCCGGCGCCGCCGCGCATTTCCTCCCCAATCGAGTGATTGATTTATTTATTGATGTAAATAAATTTTTATTTATTGATTTATTTGTTTTATTAGTGCTAGAGTCTGCACATCAACAACACATACAAATCGTTACAAAGTATCCACACAAGTCCACACAGCAAGCAGCACGGCCGTTGGCAAGCGTCGGGCACTGGCGCATAAGCACCAAAACCAAAGCACTTGCAGCAAGCACAATTTTTAGAAACGGAAGTTTTATTCGACTTTGAACATAATCAGAAGAGGGTGGCGTGATGCAGTTGACTCTGGAAGGCATCAGCAAGACAGTAGGGCCGCAGAAATGGTTGTATGACATGAGTATCGCTCCGCGCAGTGGCGCGGTAACGGTTCTGTTGGGAGCGACTCAGTCAGGAAAAACCAGCCTCATGCGCATCATGGCGGGGCTCGACGAGCCGACCAGCGGGCAGGTGCTGGTCGATGGCAAAAATGTGGTCGGCGTACCGGTACGTGAGCGCAACGTATCGATGGTCTATCAGCAGTTCATCAACTATTCATCGCTGAAGGTTTTCGACAACATTGCCTCGCCCATGAAGCTGCGCGGCGAAAAAGGCATTGACCAGCACGTGCGCGCGCTGGCCGAAAAGCTGCACATCGAGATGTTTCTCGACCGCTACCCTTCGGAACTCTCCGGCGGACAGCAACAACGCGTCGCTCTGGCGCGCGCGCTGGCCAAGGGTGCGCCGCTGATGCTGCTCGACGAACCGCTGGTCAATCTGGACTACAAACTGCGCGAGGAATTGCGCGACGAATTGACAGCGCTGTTCGCCGAAGGCAATTCGACCGTGATTTACGCCACCACCGAGCCGAGCGAAGCGCTGCTACTCGGCGGCTACACAGCGGTTCTCGACGCCGGCGAATTGCTCCAGTACGGCCCGACAGCAGAGGTGTTCAACAATCCAAAATCGCTGCGCGTCGCCCGCGCTTTCAGCGATCCGCCAATGAATCTGATCGCAGCCAGCGGTACCGCCAACGGCCTGCAACTGGAATGCGGTCCATTGATTCCGGCGTCGCTGCCAAAGACCAAGTCGCAGAAATTCACCGCCGGCCTGCGCGCCAGCGCCTTGCGCGTCACCCGCCAGGAAGGCGACGTGTCCTTGCCGGCGAAGGTCGAACTGGCCGAGATCTCGGGTTCTGACACCTATGTCCACTTCGAGACACTCGCGGGTGAATTGACGGGAACCACCGAACTCGTCGCGCAACTGACCGGCGTTCATTACTTTGAGTTGGGTGCGCCCGTCACCCTCTATTTCAATCCGGCACAGATTTACGTGTTCGACGAAGCGGGGATGCTGCTGCTGTCCCCCACGCGTGGTGGGGAGCGCTGACATGGCATGCATTGAACTCGATTTGGCCCACGCCTATAACCCGAATCCGAAGCAGGACAGCGATTACGCGCTGTTGCCGCTGAAGATGACCTTTGAAGACGGTGGCGCCTACGCGCTGCTTGGGCCATCTGGATGCGGCAAGACCACTCTGCTCAACATCATGTCCGGCCTGGTCACGCCGTCGCAAGGCACCGTGAAATTTGACGGTCGCGAGGTGACGTCACTGTCGCCGCAGGAGCGCAACATTGCGCAGGTGTTCCAGTTCCCGGTCATCTACGACACGATGACCGTCGCAGAGAACCTCGCTTTCCCGCTGCGCAACCGCAACGTTCCCAAAGAGCAGATCAAGAAGCGCGTCGGTGAAATCGCCGAAATGCTCGAGATGAGCGACCAGTTGAATCACCGCGCCTCCGGCCTGGCAGCGGACGCCAAGCAGAAGATCTCGCTCGGTCGCGGTCTGGTAC
>JAGNOM010000434.1 GCA_017990155.1 Propionivibrio sp.
GTCACGCGTTCGAGCAGCAGTTCGGCGGCAAGCGTTCCGATCTGCCGTTTTGGCTGGGCGACGGTGGTCAGCGGCGGTGCCGAGAAGGCGGCGAGTTCGATGTCATCGAAGCCGACGATGGAGAGCTGTTGCGGCACGGCGATGCCGGCTTCGCGTGCCGCGGCGAGAGCGCCGATCGCCATCAGGTCGTTGCAGGCAAAGATGGCGGTGGGGCGTGGGCGACGCTTGAGCAGCGTCTGCATCGCGAGGTAGCCGCCGCGCGCGGTGAAGTCGCCGCGCGCGAGGTCGCTCTCGCGGCGTTCGACGCCGGCTTCCTCGAGTGCCTGTTTCCAGCCGGCCCGCCGTTGCGAACTGGGTGACAGGCCGGGTGGCCCACTGATGCAGGCGACGCGCGGGTGGCCGAGGGCGAGCAGATGGCGGGTCGCCATTTCGCTGCCGAGCGTGTGATTCACTTCGACCAGATCGCTTTCGATACCGGACACTTCGCGGTCGAGCAGCACCAGCGGCGTACCGATGCCGCCGAGCGTGGCGCGCACCACGGCGTCGCTACCGGTGGCGACGAAGATCAGCCCGTCGATGCGTTTTTCGGCGAGAACGCGCAGGTAGGCCGCCTGGCGTTGGGCATCGTCGTTCGAATTGCACAGAATGACGTTGTAGCCGGCAGCAAAACAGTGGTCTTCGACGCCGCGGATGATCTCGGCGAAATACGGATTCGAGTTGTTCGGAATCACCATCCCGAGGGTGTGAGTGCTGTTGTGCTTGAGGCTGCGCGCGACGGCGCTCGGTACGTAGCCGAGTTCGCGCACGGCGGCTTCCACGCGCTGGCGCGCCGAGTCACTGACGAAGCGCGTGCCGTTGACAACGTGCGATACCGTCGTGACCGAAACACCGGCTTGCAGTGCGACGTCCTTGATGTTTGCCATTAGCCTGCTTTCGATTTCATCGCGAGGTGTTTCGTTCTCATCCGCTCCGGTCGGCCGGCATCAATTTCCTTGAAGCAAACGTTTGCGCGACCAGAAAACCGCATTGTACGAAGGAGGGCGTGAAATGCAAGCTGCACATGGCGATTGGGCGCCGGAACAGCCGCCCCTACGCCAGTGTCGCCTCAGTACGTTCTCTTGTGCTCGGCCTTCATTGCATAAAGCTGGCGGTCGGCCGATTCGGTCAGCGATTCGAGGTCCGTCCCGTCGTCGGGGAATCGGGCCAGACCGTAGCTGAAGGACAGCCGGTGTTCCTTGTCGCCGAAATTCACTGGCTTGGAACGCAGTGCGGACAAGATGCCGGCGATGTTCCTGTCCATGATTTCCTTGCCCGATGCGTGGTAAACGGCGATGAATTCGTCGCCGCCGAAACGGCCGATGATGTCCGACTTGCGGCACGAGGCGCGGATGGCGCTGGCGATCATGAGCAGCATTTGATCACCGGCCAGGTGCCCGAAGGTGTCGTTGACGTACTTGAGCCGGTCGACGTCGAAGAGGGCGATGACGAAGCCGTCGCTGTAGCGGTGCGCCCGGTCGAGCGACACGCTGAACAGGTCTTCAAAGTAACGGCGCGTAAAAAGGCCGGTCAGCGAATCGACGTGGTAACGCTCGATGTTGGATCGGTACTGTTCGCGCGCAAGGAGGCAGACTTCGATCTGCGCGCGAAAGCGTTCGACGATCAGCGTGTCCTTTTCGCCGAACGTGCCCGGCAGGTCGGAGTCGAGATTCAGGATTCCGAAGAGCCGCTTGCCGACGAAGATCGGCGCGCTGATGACCGAGTTGTATTCCCAGTCGCCCGGCTCGAACATGGTGACCAGCCGCGCCAGGGTTTCCCGGGTGATCAGGCGTGTTTCGGTGATCTGGCCGCCGGTTTCCTGATACAGGAAGGCGTCTTCCAGTTTCAGGCGGAATTTGCGCACGTAGTCCTCGGTGAATCCGCGCGAGGCGGCGAAGCTCAGGTAGCCGTCATCGCCAAGAATCAGGATCGAGCCGGTGTTGACCGTGTTGAAGATGCTGAAAAGGTAGTCGAGGATGGTCCGGTAGATGAGTTCGATGTTCTCGTTGAGCAGGATTTCGCGGTTGACCTGCACGTTCATGTCGGCCAGCAGGCGCATGCGGCGCGACGATTCCCGGAGGTTGCGAAATCTCAGGTAGAGGCCGATCAACCCGGCATTGGCGAGTAGAAGGCAGGCAACGACGAAGAGGGCAAGCGTGACCGTTCGAACGGCCTCCGTGCTGACAAAGGCCAGCAATATCAGGACAGCGACGGCAATGCCGGCCTGCGCGACGGCGGCGAAGATGAGCGCCGGTTCCGATACTTTTTGCGTCAGGTTTTTCGAGAGAGAGAAGCGCATCGCTCGTCCTTCGTGGTCTGCTCGCGGATGACTGTTGGGATTAAGTTATCTAATCATATCGGACGATTATGCAAAGGTGTTGTCAGAATTGATGCCAAAACCACGACCCGGACGTGCGGGTCGTACCCCGACGTTGGCAGACGAAATTCCCGAGGCAGCTCAACAGGAGAAAATGGGTTGTTCGCCGATCGCGAACGTCGAGCCGTTCAGATCTTCGTCGTGATTGGCAACACGCGCGCCAATGACGCCTTGAGC
>JAGNOM010000122.1 GCA_017990155.1 Propionivibrio sp.
GCCAGACCGAGTGCCCAGGGTGAGTTCGCGAACGCGAGCAGTGGCAGGGTGAGCGCGATGCCCAGGCCTCCGCCGATGATGACTGGCCGGCTTCCAAAGCGGGCGCTCAATACGCCGGTGATCAGCATCGAAGCCACGGAGCCCAAGCCAAGGCACAGGATGAGCAGGCCAAGCTCGGCTTCATTCACGCCGAGCCGTTGCTTGGCGAAAGGAACGAGCGGTGCCCAGCAGGCGATGCCAAAGCCGGCAGCCAGAAAAGCGAGACGCGTCGCGAGCCGGGTTTCCGGCCTGTTTGCGGAAGTCACAATGAATGTCCCTCGGAAATACGTTTCAGGAAGACTTTTCATCCTTGAGAACGGTGCAGCCCTGACGCGTAAGGGCTTCAAGTTCGCCAGCCTCGATGTCGTGGCCAACGACAAAGCACTGGACGACTTCGCTTGCGGCAACCTTGAAGGGCGCGCTGGTCCTGAACTTGTCGGGCATTGCGAGGACCACCGTGCATCGACTGGCGGCGACCAGAACGCGCTTGAATGCCGCATCCGCCGCGTTGAAAGCGCATACGCCCTGCGTGGCAGACACCGAGCAGGCGCCAAGGAAGCAGCGGTCGATGTTCATCTGCGAAACGCCGGTTGTCGCGGTAGCGTCGATGGCCCCGCCAACAACCGGATCGACACAGCCGCCGATCATGATCAGCTTCAACTCGGGGCGACGCAGAACCGCTGCGGCGATGTCGATGGAGTTCGTTGCGATGGTCAGGTCATGGTCTTCGGGCAGGTAGTCGACCAGCGTGAGATTGGTGCTGCCGTTATCGAGAAAAATCAGCTCGCCCGGCATAACCGTGGTCGCCGCAAGGCGGCCCAGCGCGGACTTTTGTTCTCGCCCTTCAGTCATCCGGGCGCTCATCGGGCTGGATGCCGGGGCAATCGGCAGCGCGCCGCCGTAGACGCGCCGGCAGCGCCCTTCCGCCGCAAGTGCGCGCAGGTCGCGGCGGATGGCATCTTCAGACACCGCAAATTCGCCGGCCAGTTCAGTGGCAACCACGGCCAGGCCGTTGGCCAAGCGATCAGCGATCAGGTCGCGTCGGGCAAGAGGAAGTTCGGAAGTCATGTGGCGCATCGTAACGTGCAACAACAAGAATGTAAACGTGCAATAACGTGCATTTCCCCGCCTGCTCGTACGCCAGGCAGGCTTCAGTCCGGCGCAGCGCTTTGGCCGGCCGCCAGCGAATCGAGCGATACCAGTGCCTCGGACATGGTTTTTTTATCGTGAACGCGGTTAAATACCGGGGCGATTTTCAAATATTCCAGAAATTCGGAAATTATTTTCCATACCGTCTTTGGTGCTCCGCCATGAAACCTAATATTGTCCCCACGCAGCGAGAGATCGAGCTCGGCGCAAACGACGTGATCGTCTCGAAAACCGACCTTCAAGGACGCATTACCTATGCCAACCGGAAGTTCATGCAGATAGCCGACTATTCCGAGCGGGATCTGATCGGCATTCAGCACAACATCATCCGCCACCCGGACATGCCGCGCGGCGCGTTCAAGTTGTTGTGGGATACGCTGAAGGCCGAGCGCGAGTTCTTCGGGCTCGTCAAGAACATGACGTCGGATGGCGGTCACTACTGGGTTTTTGCCAACATCACGCCCGACCGCGATGCCAACGGCAAGGTCATCGGCTACTTCTCTTTCCGACGCAAACCAAAGCGGCAAGCCATCGCGGCGATTGAGCCGATTTACCGCGAAATGCTCGCCATCGAGCAATCGACGGGGCCGGCGAAAGCGCCCGAAGCCTCGGTGGCCTTCCTGCTCGACAAGCTGAAGAGCATGGGAACCACTTACGATCAGTTCATACTCAGCCTGTAACGGGAAGTCGCGCGAATGAAATCCATGTCCAAGATCAGCAAGGGGATTCCCTTCTACCGGCAGCAGATCCTTTTTGTCTGCTGCGCCTTTACCGCCCTGAACGTCCTGCTGGCCGCGTGGGTCATGTACGAGCACGGATTCCAGTGGCGAACGGCCATTTTCCCCGTGTTGTCGGCAGTCTTCGCCGCGTTCGCCTGGGGACGGCTGAAACGGCCCATGGAGTTCCTCGAGAAAATGGAGACGCTGCTCGTCGATTCGAGAAAAGGGCAGCTTCACCTGCGGATCACCAATACCGCGGGCCTCGGCGAGATCGGCCGGGTCGCCTGGGAACTCAACGAACTGCTCGACATCATCGAGACCTACTTCAAGGAAGTGAACACCTGTTTTTCCCGCGTATCGGAGGGTGTGTTCTACCGGAAAGCCATCTCGGCCAGCCTCCCCGGCGAGTTTGCCCATTCGCTGGATCGCATGAACGTCGCCATCAAGGCCATGGAAGACAACCAGCGCTTTATCAACAGAAACGCGTTGGCCAGCCAGCTGCACGCGATGAATACCGACAGCATCCTGCGCAATCTGCAGATCAACCAGCAGGATCTCTTGCAGACCAGCACCGAAATGGACGAAGTGGAGCGCATCGCCCGCTCCAACCAGGAAATTGCCGTCGGCAGCGTCGACGCCGTGGTCCAGATCAGCGACTCGCTGACGGCGATGACCACCCGCGTCAGCGAGTTGGCCGAGGCGGCCGACGCGCTCGGGAAGGAAAGCGCCGAAATCAATTCGGCCTTGCGCCTGATTCTCGAAATCGCCGACCAGACCAATCTCCTGGCCTTGAACGCCGCCATCGAGGCCGCGCGCGCGGGTGAGTCCGGGCGCGGCTTCGCCGTCGTCGCCGACGAAGTCCGCAAGCTGGCGGAACGAACCAAGCGCTCGACGGTGGAAATCGAACGGATTGTCGAGAGCTTTATCCACCGGATCGAAGGCATGGTGGCCGAGAGTGGCGCGGCGCGCGGCGTGGTCAGCCACGTCGACCAGCAGATGAGCGAGTTCAAGCATCGCTTTTCCGATATCTCCCAAGCGGCCCAGGCCACCATCGACAAGGTCGCCCGAACCAAGGACCGGTCGTTCGGCTCGCTGGCCAAGGTCGATCACATGGTGTTCATGCAGAACGCCTACACCGCCGTGCACAAGGGTGGCGACTGCGAGGAGTCGCAGATTGCGCTGGCCGACGCCGAGCATTGCCGACTGGGCAACTGGTATCAGACCGACGGCGAAGCCTCGTTCGGAAGAACGACGGCGTTCCGCCAACTGGCGAACGAGCACGCGACGACGCATGACGAGATACGGCAGGCGGTCGAACTGTCGCAAGAGGATTGGCAAGCCGACACCAGCGTGCGTGACCGCCTGATCGAACACATGAAAACAGCCGAGCACGCGAGCAAGAAGGTCGTCCAACTGCTTGGCGGCATGTTGCAGGAGAAGTACAGGAATTGACGCTCGTGTCGAAATCCCCGCCAATTGCGGAACTGATCGCGCTTCATGCCGATATCGACACCCGCGTTCATTCGATTCGCCAGGATCGCGCCGACTGGCCCTGCGCCAAGGGCTGCGACCATTGCTGCCGGCAGCTGGCCGACGTCCCGCAATTGACCGAAACCGAATGGAATCTGTTGCGCGAAGGGCTGGCGGCGCTTTCGGCCGACCGCCTCGCGGCAATTCGCGACGCGATTGCAACGCTTTCGGCCGGGCACTCGCGCCCAGTCATCTGCCCCTTGCTCGACCGCTCAAGCGGCGCGTGCCCGGTTTATCTCCAGCGACCGGTGGCGTGCCGCACCTACGGCTTCTACGTCCAGCGCAATCTCGGGCTTTACTGCGGCGAGATCGAGTCGCGCGTCGCGGAAGGCAAACTGGCCGACGTCATCTGGGGCAATCAGGACGCCGTCGATCGCGTGTTGGCAGGTCTTGGTGAAAAGCGCTCGCTGGTCGAATGGTTCGCCAGGGCGCATGAACGCACTCTCCCTCCCCTTCAAGGGGAAGGTCGCGAAAGCGACGTTTGCGATTGGATGGGATGGGGTGGGGATGGGGCGCAAGCGGTGGCTTGAGCGACGAGATAGCCACCAGAAAACCCCATCCCCCTCCCAACCTCCCCCTTGAAGGGGGAGGAGCTGATGCGTACGGCGTTCATGCGATTGCGTCGAGGGGTTCGCTCAATGGGAGCGCGAGTCCTCGCTTTAGTCCTGGTCCTGAATCACGTTGATCCGGCGTCCGCCAATCACCAGATCATTGAAGCGCGGCGCGACCACTTTGACCTTGCCGGCCTCGATGTCGGCCAGGTACTTCTCGCGCTGCTTCCGTTCGACGCCCTGAGCGAGGTTGAGTGTGCCACCGTAATTGAACTGATCGGCGGCCGTCTGGTGGTAGAAGATCGCCGTGCCCGCTTGCCACTCGGGTTTGGCGATGATGACCACCGCTTCCTTCAAGCCGTCGCCGTCGAGATCAATCATCCAGACGAGGCATTCGACGTCGGTGGCGAGGCAGCGCTGCTCTTGCCAACTGCCCTGATGGTTCGCAGTTTGCTTGGCTGGATCGGCGGCTTTGCGCAGGGTTTCGACGAGCGCGTCGCTCAGCTTTTCGCCGGCAGGCAGCACGCGCAGACGTTCTCGAATCTGCTCGACACTCAGCGCGCTGGCGCCGGTTTCGTTGCCGTAACGCTGCTTCTGCGCGAGCGTTTGCGTCGCCTTGGCGGCGATAGTTGCGCGATCCTTGTGCTCGATGCCGGAAGCCAGACTTTCCAGCGCCTCCTTGCCGTAACGGCCGGCTTCCCAGCGCAGGTAGGCGTAGTCGATCTTGTCGGTCGGCGTGACGCCGCTCAGCAGGCGGCTCATCTGGCTGCGCACGGCGATTTTCCGCGCGTCGGCGATGGGACTGAGCAGGAGTGCCAGCCCGAACGACAGAATCAGCGCGCCGGCAATGTTGGTGCGGCCGATGTCGGCCAGCCAGCCGCAGCCAGTACCGCGGCGCAGCGAGAGGGCGTAGCCGACGGTGTGGAACGAGGTCATCAGCAGCACGAAAGCGGCCCAGACACGTTCTTCCGTCCAGCCGTACTGGTCGACGCGCAGCTTGAGCGCCCAGCCGGCGACGACGGCGATCACGAGCAGACTGAGCCAGGCGAATTCGAGCGCGCGGCTCAACCAGCGGCCGTAGGGCGCCTCGTTCGTTCCGTCCTGATACGCGGCATTGGCGAAGTTGATCGACAGCGTGAGGAACCAGAGCAGGATCAGCCCGGCGCTATGCGTCTTGAAGAGCAGATCGAGCCCGGTAAACGGCAGCGCCACAACCCAGACGACGGCAAAGCCGAGCAGCAGTGGCAATAGCCACATGGAGACCGAGAGCCAGAAGCGGCGCAGCGTGACGATCATCTCGGCACGCGCCAGCCCGAGCGCAAATGCCGCGCCGAAGGCGATGCCGGTCGCCGGGATGGCAAAGATCGGCTTTTCGATCAGCGTGAAAACGAAGTTGATGCCGATGCTCTTCATCAGCATCGCGCCTGCAAACAGCACGATCCAGAAAACGCCGACCATAGCGCCTGAACTGGTGGTCATCAGCGTGTTGCGCCAGGCGGTTTCAAAGAGCGCGTGATATGACCAACGATTCGACCAGCGCCGCGTGGAGCGGTCGAAATGAACCAGCAGCGGAATGACGACAAAGCCGAGGATGCCGGCGGCGAGGAGGTCGGAAGGTCGGGCCGGCGGAATCCGCCAGATACTGCCCGGCAGATCGACCGCGAAATTCTCGGCCCAACCGCTGTAGCCGCCGAGCAGGGCGAAGACGAGGCCGACACCGAGCAGGATGCGGATGCGCCGCGAACGGGCCAGTCCGGTGACGTTCTGCGTGAAGTAGAAGGCCAGCGGTAGCGCGAGTGACACGTAGAGCAGGGCACGTTCGCTGAGCGGATCGAGCGCCGGCCAGATTTTCAGCTCACGCGCCTTCCACAGTCCCCACAGCGCCCAGCCCTGCAGCGCACCGACCAACAGCAGCCAACGATTGATCATGGCGTTCCACCGGTTCGGTTACGGTAGCGATCGCGTAGGAGCCCATTAGTTCTACTGGGCGATAGCAGCGGTGGAGCGCTTCCGCCCATCGCGCAGATGAACTGCGCTCCCACAAGAACCTCTAGCTGCCGAGGAAATCCAGAACCACACTTGGCAGCGACCAACACTTTCAGACGCCCCCGAGGCCGAGTACCGCCTTGATCGTGCGCACGACACCATTGTCGGTATTGCCCGGCGAGAGGTAGCGCGCGCGTTCCTTGAGTAGCGGGTGGGCGTTGGCCATGGCGAAGGAATAGGTCGCCTCGTCCATCATTTCCATGTCGTTCAGGAAGTCGCCGAAGACCATCGTCTGGTCGCGCGTGATGCCGAGCTTTTCCTGAATGTGCCGGATGCCCGAGCCCTTGTTGGCATTCTTCACCATCACGTCAAGCCAGTGCTGGCCGGAGACGACGACCTGATGCGTCGCGCTGAAGCGCTCGTACGCCGGATAGGTGACGCGCTCGGACGACTGGAAGGCGAAGACCGCGACCTTGAGGATGTCGTCCTCGACGGTCAGTAGGTCGTCGACGATTTCAAGCTTCAGGTAGTACTTCGCCACCTCTTCGTCGATGAATCCCTGATCGGTCGATTCGACGTAAGCCGAGCGCTTGCCGCAGAGCACGACGTTCACGCCCGGATGCGTCGCCTTCAATTCGCGCGCGACGCGGATCATGGTGCGCGCATCGCCGAGGTCGAGCGGGTCGGAACTCAGCTCGACACCTTTCTGAATCACGTAGGTGCCGTTTTCGGCGATGAAGATGAGGTCGTCGGCGATCGGCTCGAAGCGGTTCAACAGGCTCGAATACTGGCGGCCGCTCGCCGGGCAGAAGAGGATTCCGCGCGCATACAGGGTTTCGATCAGCGGCCAGAACTCGTCGTGAATCGCGTCGTCATCGTCGAGCAGCGTGCCGTCCATGTCGCACGCGATGAGGCGGATATCGGGGATGTGGTCGAGGTCGACCGGGAAGACTTCGGGGGGTTTTGGGTTCACGGCGTGGGGTTTGGCGTAAAGCGGAAAATTCTACTGCATCGATGCCGCCGACAAGTCCGCTTGCTGGCCCGTGATACAAAAACGACACAATCTCGCTTGAGGGCAGTGGAAGGGAGCGATGCCCCGAAGGAAATCCTCCGGGGCAGGCGCGCCTACGATTTGTGTCAGTGCGCCCTGAACGGCGTGAGCGCCTCGCGTACGCCGTCCACGAAGCGGATGCGCGGCACGAAGCCCAGCGACGCCAGTCTTGAAGCGTCGAGACGGCAGTCTTTCGGACGCGGAGCGCCGGAGGGCGGGTTCGGGTCCGGTTGAACGAGCGCGACGTCGACGCCGAGTTGTTCCGCGATCACCTTTGCCATTCCGTACTTGGTGAACTGCTCCCCGCTGGCGAAGTGATAGATGCCGCCAGCGTCGGGCGCGCCTTGCATCAAGTGTTTGGCGATCAGCGCCAGTGCGCGGGCGACGTCGTCGACGTGCGCCGGGTAACGTGCCGCCCAGTCCTCGGCCTTGAAGGGTTTGTTCTCAAAGACCTTGGCGGCGAGTTCGGTGACGGGCGATTCGGCCAATGTTTCGACACGGCCGTAGAGGATCGGGATGCGCAGAAGCGCGAAGCCATGGTCGCCAATGCCCTTATAGGCGGCGCGAACGACGTCTTCGCCGGCCAGTTTCATGCGCCCGTAGGCGTTGAGCGGTGCTGTCTCGGCGTCGATGGAATAGGGGGGCTTTGTGCCGTCGAAGACGTAGTCGGTCGAGAGATAAATGAAGCGCGCGCCCTTCTCTGCCGCCAACTCGGCGAGCAAGCGCGTGGCATCGACGTTGAGCCTTTCGGCGCTTGCCGGGTCACCGTCCACGACATCCGGCCGGCGCTCGGCCGCCGAATGCACGACGAGATCGGGTGAC
>JAGNOM010000123.1 GCA_017990155.1 Propionivibrio sp.
AACGAACGTTCGGCGATGCTGATGGGGCTGCCGGTCGGGCGCACGAAGATCATGGTCTATGTGCTCAGCGGCTTCTGCTCTTCGCTCGGCGGCGTGCTCGTCACGCTCTACATGCAGTCGGGCTACGGGCTGCACGCGCTGGGGATGGAACTCGACGCGATCGCGGCGGCGGTGATCGGCGGCACGCTGCTGACCGGCGGCGTCGGCTACCTCGCCGGTACACTCGTCGGCGTCATGATCCTCGGCGTGATTCAGACGCTGATTGCGTTTGACGGCGAATTGAGTTCGTGGTGGACGCGCATCGGTATCGGCGCGCTGCTCTTCGTCTTTTGTCTCCTGCAGCGCATGCTGGAACGGAGCAGCAAGAAGATCCAGGCCAAGAGCTAAACCATGTCTCCTTGTTCGGCGGGATGAAGACCGACTGCCGAAATTGATTCGGGCACCTTTGAGGTGCCCGATTTTTTCCAGCTTCAGCGAGCGTTACTTTAGCGCGTAGGGCCGCTCGCCGTCGCGAAACTCGTAATGCGTGCGCATGACGAGATCCTGGTTGTAATTGCCGAAACGCTTGCCGAACAGGTTGATGCCGCCCACATTGCGTGCATCCTCCTTGACTTCGAGGCGCATGCAGATGTGCGGGTTGGCTTCCAGGTTGACGTTGGTGAGATTCACTTCCGAGATCTTTTCGCCGTCGACGTAGGTACCATCCATGGTGATCCGCCATCGTTTCAGAACACCGTACTGCGTTTGCTCGATCGGCCACCATTCCGGCGTCAGCCGGCCGCGAACGCCGCCGAAGTCGCCCTGGCTCGTCCAGATGCCGGTTTCCACCCCGTTGACGCTGAGCGTGATGTCGGACGGCCAGTCAAGGTCGTATTCCGGCGCCTCCGAGCAAATCTCCATGGCGAACTGGAGTTCGGTCGCCTGTGATCCGTAAGGGATGTTGTTCGGAAAATCGTACTCGACGAACCCTTGTCTGAACCAGAGAATCTGCGCGAAAACGTGCTCCGGCTCGTAAAAGCTGCGCACGTCGTCGATCATCCCGATGTACTTGGTATCGGTTGCAATGCCGCAAGTCGGCTTGACCGTGATCCGCTTGTAATTGCCGACCGGCATCGATACCTCTACGACATTACTCGCGGATTCGATCGCCACACCGGGGAGTTTGAAATGCACCTCGTCGTAGCGCTTCGAGATCAATTTCTGCTGGCCGCGTGTGCCAGGCAGGTATTGCACGTTAACGAGTCCGGCGCCCTCCAGTTGCTTGAGATGGAAGGCCGTCGTCGATTGCGGGAGATTGATCGCTTCGGCGAGTGCCGAGAGGTTGAGCGTCCGGTGCGAGAGCAAGCTCAGCATCAACAGGCGGGTCTCGTTGCCAAGAGCCTGCATGACCTTGATCCCTTGCTCCCCATCCATGAAGAGCGTTTTGTTGCCGGCGACGATCATGATTTATACCAACGATAATAGTTGAGTGTTACTGCGTGTCTTTGTTCTTTTAACGTATGGCGGTAATTATGGACATTCCCGAGGCTGGAAACAACGGAATTCGTGCGGCAATACGCGATCGTGGTCAGCATGTCGCAAGAAAAGTGGCGATAAATCGCCATATGGTGACTGTTGCGGCTTCGCTGGTGATGCGATAGCCAAGAGGCACGAGCGCCAAAAAAGAAAACTCCCTATCCCGAACGCTCGATTCGAGCGCCAGGGGAGGGAGTCAGCGAGGAAGTTGCTTGAAACGGTGTTTGTGCCCGGCGCCGGGCGGAATAGCTAGCGCCGGGTTGAGAGGCTTAGCGGCGCAGGCCGAAAGCGCACTCGTTCCAGACGATTTCGTTCTTGAATGCCGGGATTTCTGTCTTTTCGCCGATCAGCAGGAACTCGATACCGAAGATTTCGGCAAACGTGCGCAGCTGCTCGGAGGTGACCGCTTGCGAGTAGACCGTATGGTGCGCACCACCGGCGAGGATCCAGGCTTCGGCCGCGACCGCGAGGTTCGGCAGGGCTTTCCAGACAACGCGTGCGACCGGCAGCTTGGGCAGCGCCTTCGGTTGCTTGATCGCTTCAACTTCGTTCACGATCAGGCGGAAACGGTCGCCCATGTCGATCAGGCTGGCGTTCAGGGCCGGACCTGGCTTGGCTTCAAATATCAGGCGGGCCGGGTCGTCCTTCTTGCCGATGCCAAGGTATTGCACGTCGAGCAGCGGCTTTTCGTCGGTCGCGATCGACGGGCAGACTTCCAGCATGTGCGAGCCGATCACCAGCTCGTTACCCGGTGTGAAGTCGTAGGTGTAGTCCTCCATGAACGACGTGCCACCGGCCTGACCGTACGACATCACCTTCATCGTGCGCAGCAGCGCCGACGTCTTCCA
The DNA here is from genome assembly GCA_017990155.1 of Propionivibrio sp. Lineage (GTDB taxonomy): Bacteria > Pseudomonadota > Gammaproteobacteria > Burkholderiales > Rhodocyclaceae > Propionivibrio. The sequence continues at coordinate 2,364 of JAGNOM010000123.1, forward strand.
GTCGCCTTCGGCCGAGAAGCCGAAGCCTTGTTGCATCAGGCGCTGGCAGGCCAGGCCCGGCAGTTGCGAAATGCCGTAGAGGTTTTCGAAGGTGGTCGTAAAAGCGCCGAAGCCACCGCGAACGAGGAAGTTCTTGATGCCGAGTTCGATGCGCGCGGCGTCGACCACGTGCTTGCGCTTGGCGCCGCCGTGCTGCGTTTCGCCGGTGAAGCGGTACGTGGCATCGTATTCCTCGACCAGCGCGGCGACGTCGGCGTCGCTGACGGCGAGCACGCTCTTCTCTAGATCGCCCATCGCGTAGCCGTTGACCGAGTAGCCGAACTTGATCTGCGCGGCGACCTTGTCGCCTTCGGTGACGGCCACTTCGCGCATGTTGTCGCCAAAGCGTGCAACCTTGAGATTGCGGCTTTCATGGACGCCAACGGCGACACGAATCCACTGATCGATCTTGTTCTGAACTGCCTTGTCTTGCCAGTGGCCGACAACGACGCTGTACTGCTTGCGCATGCGCGCGCCGATGAAGCCGAATTCGCGGCCGCCGTGCGCGCACTGCGTCAGGTTCATGAAGTCCATGTCCATGGTGTCCCACGGAATTTCGCGGTTGAGCTGCGTGTGCAGCTGCATGAACGGCTTTTCGAGTACGGAGAGGCCGCCGATCCACATCTTGGCCGGCGAGAAGGTGTGCATCCAGGTGACGAGGCCGATACAGTTCGTCGAGTGGTTGGCTTCGCGGCACAGCGCGAGAATCTGGTCAGGGGTGGTGACCGTCGGTTTGAGCACGAGCTTGATCGGGAACTTGCCTTCGGCATTCAAGCCATTGACGACGAGCTGGGCGTTTTCCGAAACTTGCTGCAGGATCTTGTCGCCATACAAATGCTGGCTGCCGATGACAAACCAGACTTCGAGCTGCTTGAAAAGTTGTTCCATTACGAATGTCCTCACAGGGAAGGGCCGTCGTCGCCGACGGCGGGTTGGAAATCGGGTCGGGCGTTATTTCTGCCCGTAGTAGGCGTTGGCGCCGTGCTTGCGCAGATAGTGTTTGTCGAGCAGGAAATCCGAGACCGGCGGACGGTTGGGCGCGAGCGCCAGTGTCATCAGCGCCATGCGCGCCACTTCTTCGAGGACGACGGCGTTATGCACGGCGTCGTCGGCGGATTTGCCCCAGGCGAACGGCGCGTGTTCGGAAACGAGGACGCCGGGAATTTCCATCGGGTTGCCGGCGCCGATCGTCTCGATGATGACCTTGCCGGTGTTGGCTTCGTATTCACCCTCGACTTCCTCGCGGGTCAGCGCGCGGCAGCAGGGGACGGCGCCGTGGAAGTAGTCCGCGTGCGTCGTGCCGAAGGCCGGGATGGCGCGGCCGGCCTGCGCCCAGGCGGTGGCATGCGTCGAATGCGTGTGCACGATGCCGCCGATTGCGGCGTACTGGCGGTAGAGCGCGAGGTGCGTCGGCGTATCAGAAGAAGGACGCATCGAACCGTCCACAATCTTGCCGTCGAGATCGATCACGACCATGTCGGACGCCTTCATGGCTTCGTAGCTGACGCCGCTCGGCTTGATGACAACAATGCCTTGCTCACGGTCGATGCCGCTCACATTGCCCCAGGTAAAGGTCACCAGACCGTGCTTGGGCAAGTCCAGGTTTGCGCAAAGAACTTCTTCCTTCAGCTTCTCAAATGCCATGAATCAACTCTCCAGATTTGCAGGTGCGAAAAGTGGCTTCGTCGACAGCGACGGCTTCGAGCCGGTGCTGTCGACGCCGATGCCGACGACGGACTTTCTTGGCCCTTCAGTCAATGCCGAACGCGATTTCTTCGGACACGATTGCTTTTCGTCGGTGTAAAAACGCAGTTCACGATCGATATCGAAAGATATGGATTTTATACTTGTAAACGTTAGGATTCGTTTGCCGTCTATATGCACATTACAGCTTAGCTTGACAAAGAAATGTGCAGAATTTTCCGTTTCTTCTAGAGGAAAAAGTCGTAGATATGGAGTAACGTGCTTTTGTTGGTGCTTTCTGGGGAACGCCACTTCCATAGATGTAATGGTTGGGAGTAACTTATTTTCTGTAGCTGGCAGACAACGACTACGTGTTCTCAATCGGGGGGTTGAGCATCAAGATGGGCGAGTGTCAGGATCAGAAGTCAAATCAATACTTGGCACGCGCAATCTCCGAAGGAATTCCGGTTTACCAGTGCACGCAGCTACAGAAATGAGCAGTCCGGACTCGCATGCCGCTTCTCGCATGTGCTGGATTGCGGCCGTCCAGGCAACCGGGCGGTTGCTTCAGGTAGTGGCTTTTCGTTAATTATTCTTCAATTTGAATCGGAGACTGGATCATGAACAGAAGGAAAATGCTCGTAACGTCGTTGGTGATTGGCGCCATGGGCCTCGTGCCGCTTTTTGCACAAGCACAAGGCAAGGGCATGGTGGGTGTGTCGATGCCGACGAAGTCATCAGCACGCTGGATCGATGACGGCAATAACATGGTCAAGTACCTGAAGGAAGCCGGCTACGCTGCCGAACTGCAATACGCCGACGACGACATCCCCAACCAGCTCGCCCAGATCGAAAACCTCGTCACCAAGGGCGCCAAGGTTCTCGTGATCGCCGCCATCGACGGATCGACGCTTTCCGACGTGCTGCAAAAGGCTGCCGACAAGGGCGTCAAGGTCATTTCCTACGACCGCCTGATCACCAAGACCCCGAATGTTGACTACTACGCCACGTTCAACAACTTCGAAGTCGGCGTTCTTCAAGCCGGTACCCTGGTCGACGCACTGAAGCTCAAGGAAGGCAAGGGCCCGTTCAACATCGAACTGTTCGGCGGTTCGCCGGACGACACCAACGCCTTCTACTTCTATGATGGCGCGATGTCGGTGCTCAAACCCTACATCGACAGCGGCAAGCTAGTGGTCCGCTCGAAGCAGATGGGTATGGACAAAGTCGGTACGCTGCGTTGGGACGGTGCTGTCGCCCAGGCGCGTATGGACAATTTGCTCTCCGCCTTCTACGGCAAGGACAAGATTCACGCCGTGTTGTCACCCTATGACGGTCTTTCGATCGGCATCCTGTCCTCGCTCAAGGGCGTTGGCTACTGCACGGCTGAGCAACCTTGCCCGTTCGTGAGCGGCCAGGACGCGGAAGTCCCGTCGGTCAAGTCGATCATCAAGGGCGAGCAGTACTCGACGATCTTCAAGGATACGCGTGAGCTGGCCAAGGTCACGGTCAAGATGGTCGACGCGGTGATGACGGGTTCGAAGCCGGAAATCAACGACACCAAGACCTACAACAATCTGGTGAAGGTCGTTCCGTCCTACCTGCTCAAGCCGGTTGCTGTTGATAAGACCAACTACAAGGCCATTCTGGTTGATAGCGGCTACATCTCCGCTGACAAACTGAAGTAATGCACTAGAAGTATCGGCGCGTTCGGTATCAGAGAACGCGCCGTTTTTTTACACCTACCCTGGGCCAAAAGTGCCCTAAAAGCAGCTCACAAAAGAGGTGAATCGGTGGGACCTATTCTGGAAATGAAAGCGATTACCAAACGTTTTACAGGGGTCGTAGCCCTGAAAGACGTGAATCTGGTAGTCCAGCCGGGCGAAATTCACGCCATCTGTGGTGAAAACGGCGCCGGCAAATCGACGTTGATGAAAGTGCTGAGCGGTGTCCATCCGCACGGCACCTACGAAGGCGAAATCCACTTCGAAGGTCGCGAGTTGCACTTCGACTCCATCCGCGACAGCGAAGAGCAGGGGATCATCATCATCCACCAGGAACTCGCGCTGGTGCCGCTGATGTCGATCGCCGAGAACATCTTCCTGGGCAATGAAGAGGCGACGGCCGGCATCATTGATCCCATGAAAACGCACAGCAGGACGGTTGAACTGCTCAAGAAGGTCGGGTTGAAAGAATCGCCCGACGAACTGATTACCAACCTCGGTGTTGGCAAGCAGCAATTGATCGAGATCGCCAAGGCGCTCTCCAAGAAGGTCAAGCTGCTCATCCTCGACGAGCCGACCGCCAGCCTCAATGAAAATGACAGCCAGGCGCTCCTTGACCTTCTGCTGGGTTTCAAGGCTGAGGGCATGACCATGATCATGATCTCGCACAAGCTCAACGAGATCGCCCGCGTTGCCGACTCCGTCACCGTCATCCGCGACGGCTCCACGGTCAAGACCATGGATTGCCGTGACGCCCCGGTCAACGAAGACGAAATCATCCGGCACATGGTCGGACGCGAAATGGCCGATCGCTACCCGCAGCACGAGCCGAATATTGGCGAAACGGTGTTCGAGGTCAAGGACTGGACCGTCTTCCACGAACAGCACGCCGACCGAAAATTCATCAAGGGCATCAACTTCCACGTCCGGCGCGGCGAGATCCTCGGCATCGCCGGCCTGATGGGCTCGGGACGCACCGAGCTCGCCATGAGCCTGTTCGGTCGCAGCTACGGCCGCCACATCACCGGCAAGGTTCTGCTCAAGGGCCAGGAGATCGACGTAAGTACGGTGCAGAAGGCAATCGGTCACGGCATTGCGTACGTCACCGAAGACCGGAAGGGCTACGGACTGGTGCTCGAAAATGAGATCAAGCACAACATCACGCTGGCCAATCTGCCCGGTGTCTCAAAGATGGGGGTCATCAACGAAGGTCAGGAATTTACCGTCGCCAAGGAATACCAGAAGAAGATCAACATCCGCTGCCCGGATGTCTTCCAGTACGTCAGCAACCTCTCCGGCGGAAACCAGCAGAAAGTCGTGCTCAGCAAGTGGCTGTTTGCCGGCCCGGATATCCTGATTCTCGACGAGCCGACGCGCGGTATCGACGTCGGCGCCAAGTATGAGATCTACTGCCTGATTGCCCAGCTGGCCAAGGAAGGCAAGTGCATCATCCTCATTTCCTCGGAAATGCCCGAGTTGCTCGGGATGAGCGATCGTCTCTATGTGATGAACGAAGGCTCATTTATTGCCGAGATGGCGACGGCCGATGCAACCCAGGAAAAAATAATGCGTGCAATCGTTACAGCAGGGAAGGACTGACATGAACAGCAAAGTAGAAGCGGCAGTGCCCGTAGCCGAGAAAGTCTCGGCATCCACCTTCATCAAGAGAAACATCCGCGAATACGGCATGTTGATGTCGCTCGCGGTGATCATGGGGTTCTTCCAGTACATGACCGACGGCACGCTGATGCAGCCGCTCAACCTCACGAATCTCTTGCTGCAAAACAGCTACATCGTGATCATGGCGCTGGCCATGCTACTGGTCATCGTGGCCGGGCATATCGACCTTTCAGTGGGCTCGGTGGCAGGTTTCATCGGCGGCCTTGCCGCGATCCTGATGGTTCAGTTCGAGTGGCACTACGTGCCGGCAACGATCGCCTGTTTGCTTGCCGGCGCACTCATTGGCGGTATTCAGGGGTATTTCATTGCTTTCCATCGGATTCCGGCGTTCATCGTCACGCTCGGCGGCATGTTGGT
>JAGNOM010000124.1 GCA_017990155.1 Propionivibrio sp.
CCGAGAAAGTCGCCAAACCTGAAACGCCTCCGCAAAACTGGCTCGGCCAAGTGGTCGGGCGGTTCACGAGAAGGAACGACGCCAAGTGAAATTCACCATCTATCAGGAAAGCCGGACCGGCAAGCGCACGAACAACGAGGACCGGCTGGCCCATTGCTATTCGCGCGACGCCTTGTTGATGGTCATCGCCGACGGCATGGGCGGTCACTACTACGGCGAAGTCGCGGCGCAGATTGCGGTCCAGACGCTGGCCGAATCGTTCCAGCGCGAAGCTACGCCCGAGATCCGGGACCCGTACATGTTCCTGCAGAAGTCGCTGATCAACGCGCATCACGCCATCGCCGATTTCACCGAACAGCACAACCTGAACGATTCGCCGCGCACGACCTGCGTTGCCTGCCTGATCCAGAACAATGTCGCCTATTGGGTGCATGTCGGCGACTCCCGGCTCTATCTGATTCGCGACGGGAAAGTCCACAGCCGAACGCGCGATCACTCGCGCGTGCAGTTGCTGATCGACCAGGGCGTCATCAGCGAAGCGCAGGCGGCGGTGCACCCGGAACGCAACAAGATCTACAGCTGTCTCGGCGGCTACCAGACGCCCGACCTCGAGTTTTCGCGCAAGACGCCGCTCGAAGCCGGCGACGTCCTCGCGCTGTGTACCGATGGCCTGTGGGGTGTCCTGTCCGAGGACATGCTGGCCAGCGGACTGCAGAAGGAGAATCTGATCCAGGCCGTACCGGCGTTGATGAACCTTGCCGACGCGCGCGGCGGGTCCAACGCCGACAACCTTTCCATCGTCGCCGTGCGCTGGGAAGACAGCTATGTCGACGCCGCTTCCGGGCTGTCCAGCGTCGTCTCGACGCAGACCATGTCGCGCGACACGGTCACCACCCGGCTCGACGAATTCGGCCGCAACCCGAAATACAAGACGGAATTGACCGACGACGAAATCGAACGCGCCATCGAAGAAATCCGTTCCACCATCCAGAAATTCTCGAAATAGGAATCCCCATGCGACCCAGCCAACGCCAGCCTTCCGAACTGCGCACGATCCGTATCACCCGCAATTTCACCCGCCACGCCGAAGGTTCGGTGCTCATCGAAATGGGCGACACGCAGGTGCTGTGCACGGCCAGCGTCGAGGAATCGCTGCCGTCCTTCCTGCGCGGCCGTGGGCAGGGCTGGGTGACGGCCGAATACGGCATGCTGCCGCGCTCGACGCACACGCGCAGCGCACGCGAGGCCGCCAAGGGCAAGCAGAGCGGTCGCACGCAGGAGATCCAGCGGCTGATCGGCCGCTCCTTGCGCGCCGTAACCGACCTCAAGGCGCTCGGAGAACGCCAGATCACGCTCGACTGCGACGTTCTGCAGGCCGACGGCGGCACGCGCTGTGCGTCGATCACCGGCGCCTGGATTGCGCTCTTTGATGCCTGCCAGAAACTCGTCGCCGCCGGCAAGCTGCCCGCCAACCCGGTACGCGACCACGTCGCCGCCCTCTCGGTCGGCATCTACAAGGGCGAAGCCGTGACCGACCTCGACTATCCGGAAGACTCCGACTGCGATACCGACATGAACGTGATCATGACCGGCAGCGGCGGCATCGTCGAAATCCAGGGCACGGCCGAAGGCGAACCGTTCACCCGTACGCAGATGAATCAGCTCGTCGACCTCGCCGAGGCCGGTATCCGCACCCTCGTCGCCAAACAGAAAGAGGCGCTTGCCGCATGAAACTTGTTGTCGCCTCGAACAATCCGGGCAAGCTGCGCGAATTCGGCGCGCTGCTTGCGCCGCTCGGCTGGGAAACCATCGCGCAAAAGGAACTGGGCGTTCCGGAGTGCGACGAACCGCACCATACTTTCGTTGAAAACGCGCTGGAGAAGGCACGCCACGCCGCGCGCTGCACGGGGCTGCCGGCGATGGCCGACGACTCCGGACTCTGCGTGCATGCGTTGGGGGGCGCACCAGGCGTTTATTCGGCCCGCTATGCGGGAGAACCCAAATCGGACGAGCGCAACAACCAGAAACTGATCAGCGACCTCACCGGGCAAGCCGACCGCTGCGCCCACTACGTCTGCGTGCTCGTCTTCGTGCGCCACGCCGACGACCCGCAGCCGATCATCGTCGAGGGCGAATGGCACGGCGCGATTGTTGACACACGCGTCGACGCGCCGCGCGGCGACGGCGGTTTCGGCTACGACCCGTATTTCCTGCTGCCCGACCTCGGCGTCACGGCGGCAGAACTCGACAGCGCAGAGAAGAACCGCCGTTCGCATCGCGGCCTCGCCCTGCAGCAGTTAATCGAACGCCTCAAAGCCCGGCGCGGATGAACGAACGCAGCTCATCGCGCAAACCCCGCATCATCCCGATCGTGCCGCACGGCAAGACGGCGGTGGCGAGCGGCAGCGGACTCGAGTTTCGCCACGCACTGCCGCTCGCGCTCTACGTGCACATCCCGTGGTGCGTGCAGAAGTGTCCGTATTGCGACTTCAATTCGCATGAGGCGCGCGGCGAGATTCCCGAGGCCGATTACATTTCGGCGCTGATCGCCGACCTCGAATCGTCGCTGCCGCTGATCTGGGGACGCACGGTCTCGAGCATCTTCTTCGGCGGCGGAACGCCGAGCCTGCTTTCCGGCGCCGGTCTGGATCGTCTGCTGACGGCGATTCGCACCTTGCTGCCGCTGTTGCCCGACGCCGAAGTGACGCTGGAGGCCAACCCCGGCACCGTCGAGAGCGCCAAGTTCGCTGCGTTCCGTGCCGCCGGGATCAACCGCCTGTCGCTCGGCATCCAGAGCTTTAACCCGGCGCACCTCAAGGCGCTCGGCCGGATTCACGACGGAGAAGACGCACGTCGCGCGATCGAGATCGCCACCGCACATTTCGACAATTTCAATTTGGACCTGATGTACGGACTGCCCGGGCAGACGCTGGAGGAAGCGCTGAGCGACGTCGAAACCGCGCTCGCCTTCGCGCCGACGCATCTGTCGTGCTACCAGCTGACGCTCGAACCGAACACGGCATTCGCCGCCGCGCCGCCGGTTCTGCCCGACCCCGACCGCTGCGCCGACATGCAGGAAGCGATCGAAGACCGCCTCGCCGCGGCCAGCTTCGCGCACTACGAAACCTCGGCCTTTGCCCAGCACGGACGGCAATGCCGGCACAACCTCAACTACTGGACCTTCGGCGACTACCTCGGTATTGGCGCCGGCGCGCACGGCAAGCTGACGCTGTACGACGGAAAGCGCTGGGAAGTGCGGCGCCAGATGCGCTGGAAACAGCCGAAGCAGTATCTGGCGCAGATTGCCCAATCGAAGCCGATCCAGGAGGAGTTCTCTGTCGAGATGGCCGACCTGCCGTTCGAGTTCATGATGAACGCACTGCGTCTCAATCAGGGCTTTGAACCGGAATTGTTCGAAATGCGCACCTCATTGCCGCTCTTCGCCATCGAGAACGAGTTGCGGCAGGCCGAAACCCAGGGCCTGATCGAGCGCCAGCCGCAGCGTATTGCGCCGACGCGACAGGGTCAGCGCTTCCTCAACCGCCTGCTCGAGACTTTCATCGCCGAGCGCGACTGAAGATCACCCGACACGCGCCTTACTTCATCGAATCCACGAGTTCGGCGAGCTTGCGCCGCAGGTCGTCCACCGGCTGCCCCTGCGCCTCGGCGAGGCGGATCTGGCGCATGGTTTCGGCGATCTGCGACTGAACCAGGTGCTGCTCGTTCACCCGGGTAATCGTGATCGACGGGAGCTTCTTCCCGGCCTGATTTTTGGCTTGAGTATTCGCCTGATTTTGCGCCTTGCCTCCGGCCACCACCTGCGCCCGCTCAGCCGCCGGATTGCCGCGTTTGGCCGTAATCACGATCGACTTGGGCTGATACGGCAAGGGCATGGCCTGGCGCGAATTCGCATTCCTGATTGCCATCGCGTTGCGCCGGAAGGCATTGACGGCGGCGAGCAATTGCTTGTGCAAGTCCTCGCTCGGGCGCCCTTCGGACTCGGCTTCGCGAATCTTGCGCAGCAGCTCTTCGATTTCGGTCGGCGCCGCCGCCGAGCGCTGCGGCTCGCCAAAACTCTCCTTCGGCGCCTTGACGGCAATGGCGAACTCCTCGGGCGACGAGATCATCTTGCCGAGCCGGAAGTGCTCGTAGCGCATGGCCATCGTCAGCGGCGTATCGCCCCAGTCGTTCATCGCCTTGGTGTCGGCACCGGCTTCGAGCAGCACCTTGGTCAGCTCTTCGCGGTTTTCACGCGCAGCCAACATCAAGGGCGTCGAACGGTTGGGTGAGCGAGCATTCACGTCGGCGCCGCGTTCGAGCAGGAAATTGGCAAGCTCATTGTGGCCGTTGAATACCGCATAGTGCAGCGCGCTCCAGTTATTCCCCTCTCGGTTGAGCATCGCGCCGTGGTCGAGCAGCCACTTGACCGCGTCCATATGCCCGTTCCAGGCCGCCAACTGCAGCGGCTGCTCGCCGTTCTCGTTGGCCCGCCGGGGGCTGGCACCGCGCGCGACGAAGAGCTCCATCATCGGGATGTTGCCGTTCCACGCCGCGATCATCAGGCCGGTGCCGAGCGGTTTGCTCATGAAGTCCGGATCGAGCCCTTCGTCGAGCCAGGCCGTCACCTTCTTCACGTTGTTCGATTCGACGGCCCAGCTGAACGTGATCGGATCGGGCAAATCGGCCCCGGCGGTGCCGGCCAGCAAGAACAGGCTCAGGACGAACGCCGCGCCGTTTCGGATAAATCCTCGCATCGAAAACCCTCTCACTTCCACCTCCGGACGAACGACAACCAATACGGATGTTACGCCGAGATTTGTTGCACAATACGCGACCCATGCCGTACCGCCTGATTCTTGCCCTCGCGCTTTCGTTCGCCCTCCACGGCGCCGTGCTCGTTCCGGACCTCGTCAAGCGCCTCCCCACGACACAACCGCGACCGGCGTTGCAGGCGATGTTGCGCCTGCCGCCGACGCCGGAGCCGCCGCGTGCGGAGTCACTGCTGAAGAACACGCTCGACGAGGAAGTTGCACCGAAAGAGGTCGAACCGCCACCGCCGCCACCCAAGCCCGTCGAGCCGGCGCGCAAGCCTGAACCCAAGCCCGTGCCGAAAAACACGCAGAAACGCGACATCCAGATCGCGCAAAGGAAACTCTCGGAGCAGCAATTCTATCCGCCGGAAGCCGTCGCCCAAGACATCGAAGGCGAGGTGCGCCTGATCATCAAGCTTTCAGATAGCGGCGAGGTGCTTGACGTCAGTGTCGCCGCCAGCAGCGGCCACGCCATCCTCGACAATGCGGCGATTCGCGCCGCTTATGCGATGGGCGCGCTGACCGGCGTCACGTCGCGCGAGTTGATCCTGCCGGTCATCTTCCGGCTTGAGTAGGACCAGCGCAGGCAAACTTCCAACTACGCCGCCGGCTTCTTCCGGAAGATCACATCCCACACGCCATGCCCGAGGCGGATGCCGCGTTGCTCGAACTTGGTCAGCGGCCGGTAGTCCGGACGCGGCGCATAACCGTCGGCCGTATTCTCGAGCGTCGCTTCGGCCGAGAGCACTTCCAGCATCTGCTCGGCGTAGTTTTCCCAGTCGGTCGCGCAGTGAATGTAGCCGCCCGGCTTCAGCCGGCTGGCGAGCAGGGCGATGAGCGGCGGCTGGATCAGGCGGCGCTTGTGGTGGCGCGCCTTCGGCCACGGGTCGGGGAAGAAGATGTGCGCGCCGGACAGCGTCTCCGGGAGGATCATGTCGCGCAGCACTTCCACGGCGTCGTGCTGGACGATGCGCTGGTTGGTCAGGCCCATTTCGGCGATCAACTTGCACAGGCTGCCAACACCCGGCGTGTGCACTTCGATGCCGAGATAGTCATTCTGTGGATTGGCGGCGGAAATCGCGGCGGATGTTTCGCCCATGCCGAAGCCGATTTCGAGAATCTTCGGCGCTTCTTCGGAACCGCGACCAAACACCGTGTCGAGATTGTGCGGCGCGGCGACGTAGGGAACGCCGACCTTCGCCATCATCTCCTCGTAGTAACGTTGCTGCGCGTTGGAGACCCGACCCTGACGCAGGACGAAGCTGCGAATGTGGCCGCGCGTGTTGTCGCGCTTCTCGCCGAATTCGCCGGTGGTGTGAATCTGTTCTTCCTGGTCTTCGCTCATCGTCACGATCTCACTCTCACAATCTTTCACAATCCGATCAAGTCCTTGTTTTCGCAGGGGCGCGATTCTAACACGTGGCCATCATGCGGCCCGTCGCGCGATGCAGGGCAATCGCATGAATGCCTCACGCATCAACGCCTCCCCCTTCAAGGGGGAGGTCGGGAGGGGGATGGGGTTATCTGGCGGCTATTTCGTCGATCAAACCGCCGTTCGCGCCCCATCCCCACCCCATCCCATCCCGTCCCGTCCAATCGCAAACGTCGCTTTCGCGACCTTCCCCTTGAAGGGGAGGGGGCGGGCGTTCATTTGATTGCCCGTCGCGCGATGCGCTTTCGACCGTCTTCCGCTCGGCTCCCGTCGCTGGCGAAAGATGGCTCGGCGCGCTACGCTTCGGGTTTGCCGGCTGGCGGCAATCGACTCCCCTCAAACAGGCAGGAAAACAAAAATGGCCCATCTCTTTGACCTACTCAAACTGCGTGACATCGCTTTACCCAACCGCATCGGCATGCCGCCGATGTGTCAGTACTCGGCGACGGATGGCGTCGCGGCCGACTGGCATTTTGTCCATTACGGCAGCCGCGCCGTCGGCGGCACCGGGCTGATGATCGTCGAAGCCACCGCCGTCGCGCCGGAGGGCCGCATCACACCGGGTGACCTCGGGTTGTGGAACGACGAGCAGATCGAGCCGCTGGCGCGCATCGCGCGCTTTGCCGGCGATCACGGCGCCGTCGCCGCGATCCAGTTGGCTCACGCCGGACGCAAGGGCGGCATCGCGCTCGGCTGGCAGGAACAACGCTCGCTGCGCGCCGAAGAAGGCGGCTGGACCGCCGTCGCGCCGTCCGCCATTTCCTTCGGTCCCGGTTACGACGTCCCGCAGGTGCTTGACGAAGCCGGCATCCGTGCCGTCATCGAACAGTTCGCGGCCGCCACCCAGCGCGCCCGCGAAGCCGGCTTCTCCATCGTGGAGATCCACGCGGCGCACGGCTACCTGCTGCATCAATTCCTCTCGCCCGTCAGCAACCAGCGCACCGATGGCTGGGGCGGCAGTTTCGAGAACCGCACACGGCTGACGCGCGAGGTGGTCAAGACGGTGCGCGCCGAATGGCCGGCGAACCTGCCGCTGCTGATCCGGTTGTCGGCGACCGACTGGGTCGATGGCGGCTGGAACGCTGACGAGACGGTCGCGCTGTGCCGGATACTCAAGGAGATGGGCGTCGATCTGGTCGATGTGTCCACGGCCGGCCTCGTCCCCACGGCCAGGATTCCGGTCGGTCCCGGCTTCCAGACCGAGTTCGCCGAGCGCATCCGGCACGAAGCCGGTCTGCCCGTCGCTGCGGTCGGCATGATTACCTCGCCGGCGCAGGCCGACCACATCGTCCGCTCGGGCCAGGCCGACATGGTGCTGCTCGGCCGCGAACTCCTGCGCAATCCCTACTGGCCGCTCGAAGCGGCGCGCGAACTCGGGCAGACGGCGAGCTGGCCCAGGCAATACCTGCGCGCAGCCCCGGCCGGATCGACGGGACGCTGAAGCGGCCATGGAACCGACGCGATCGGGACGACTCTATAGAGCGACGCCGGTCACACCGCTTTCGAGGAGCGCCCCATGTCCTTCACCGTCACCCCCGAACACCTCGCCGCGATTGCCGGCCGAACGACGGC
>JAGNOM010000435.1 GCA_017990155.1 Propionivibrio sp.
CGACCATCAGGAAGACGGCGACGAAATAGGTGAAGTGGCCGATCACGGGCGTTCCTCCGGCGTGCCGCGCGAAGCGAAGACGTAGAAGATCTTGAGCATCACGCCAGAGACCGTGGTCGCGACGCCGACTTCAACCCAGAAGATGCCGCGATGCTGGCCATGAATCGGGTCGTGCGCGAGGACGAAGTAGTCGAGGTAATTGCCGCCCAGGAACAGCCCGGCAAGCCCGACGCCGGCATAGATCAGCACGCCGCTGGCGAGCGCCGTCTCGACCAGCCAGCCGGGAACGATGCGGCGGATGGTGTCGATGCCGTGGATCAGGCCATAGAAGATGATCCCGGCGGCGATGATGACGCCGGCCTGGAAGCCGCCGCCCGGCCCGAAGTCGCCGTGGAACTGCACGTAGAGCGCGAAGAGCAGGATGAACGGGATCATCAGCTTGCCGACCACGCGCAGGATCAGATCGTCCTTCATGCGCCGTCCTTTCCTCGCGCCTTGTCGGCGCTGTCGTTGCTGTTCTCCTTCTTGCGCCGGCGCAACAGCGCGATGATGCCGGCGCCAGCGGTGAACACCACGGTTGTCTCGCCCAGCGTGTCGTAGCCGCGGAAGCTGGCGAGCACGGCGGTGACGATGTTTGGCACGTCGGTCTCGTTCTGCATGTAGCGCGGCACAACGTTACGGTGGATCGGCGCGTTCGGGTCGCCAAAGTCCGGCAGGCCGAACACGCCGTACATCAAGAGCGCGCCGGTCGAGAGCGAAACGGCCAACGGCAGCCACGGCTTGTGGACCGGTTTGGCTTCTTCGCTCTTGCACAGGTGCAGCGCACCGAGCAGCAGCACGGTCGAGACGCCGGCGCCGACCGAGGCTTCGGTCATCGAAACATCGACGGCGTCGAGCGCGACGAGCACGGTGGCCATGAGAAAGCTGTAGCTGCCGGAGAGGACGATGACGGCGAACAGGTTGCGCGTGACGATCATCCCGACCACGGCGATCGCCATCAGCACCAGCAGCACGTCGACGATCAGGGTTTCGATGATGTCACCTCGTCACCGTCTGGTTGAGCTGCAAGCTTCGGCTTGATACCGGCGATCAGCGCCGCCTTCGCGAGCGCGTGGCTGGCCGTCGGGCTGGCGAAGTAGATCAGCACGCCGATGATCGCCAGCTTGACCGAAACCAGCGTCAGGCCGGCCTTCAGGATGAGACCGAGCAGCAGCAGTCCGGCGCCCAGCGTCTCGGTGACGCTTGCGGCGTGCACGCGTGTAAAGAAGTCCGGCATGCGCACGAGGCCGATGCCACCAACGAGGCAGAAGAAGGCGCCGGCGGCAAGGCAGAGCGCGCTCAGGAGGTCGAAGACGGCGCTCATGGCTGCGCGTCCTTTCTTGCGGAAGCGCCCGGATTCGTCTGCAGGAAGAAGCGCAGCACGGCGATGACGCCGATCACGTTGAGCAGCCCGTAGGTCAGCGCCAGATCGAGGAACTCCGGGCGGTCGTCGAGGAAGCCGAGCAGCGCGAGCAGCATCATGGCGCAGGTGCCGATGGTGTTGGCGGCTTGCAAGCGGTCGAAAACCGAGGGGCCGAGCAACGCGCGCGTAAGCGCCAGCGCGACGGTGACGACCAGCGCAAGGATCGCGGCGATGATCATGGCTTCGGCTCCAGCATCGCACAGCGCCGGTCCATCTCGCTGCCGGCGAGTCCGGCAGCGGCCTCGCGCGTCAGCGCATGAACGAGTAGGCGGCCGTGTTCGGCCTCGACGGTGATCGTGCCCGGCGTCAGCGTGATCGAGTTGGCGTGGATGACGAGACCGATGTCGGTCGTCTGCGCCGGCGTGAACTCGACGAGCGTCGGTGTGATCGGCAGGCGCGGGTCAAGGATGCGCTTGGTCACATCCCAGGCCGAGAAGAGAATTTCCTTGATCAGCCAGGGGTGGTAGGCGGTGTAGGCGAGCCAGCGCAAATGAATCGGCTGCGTGTCGCCGCCGATCCGGTTCATGTGCCGTGCCATCAGCACTACGGCGACCGAGCAGCCGAATCCGGCGGCGATCAGGAATGGGGTGAACATTCCGGACAGCAGCAGCCAGAAGACGAATAGCGAGATGAGGGTAGTCAGCGCGCGGGCCATGATCGAAGATACTAGGCTCGCGTTTCGCGTCTGAAAATTGGGGCTGGCCGCTACGGGAATCCAGCAGCGACGGATACTCTTTGAGTCGCCCTGAAGCCATGACGCGCTAACGGGTTTGGGGGAGAATAAGGGAATCCCGTAAGGGTGTTCGCGGATTACGGCGATGCTTGTACGCATGCAATAGTCCGCCCGATCAGAACCATAAGAACGAAATCAGCCAACTTCGACAATGCAGTCCATTCGACAACCCACGTGGCGTGATCTGCTGACCCTGCTCCTCGGCTATGTCGTGCTCGACTGGGCGAGCTACTTCCACTCGCTGCACGAACTCAACATCACGCCGTGGAATCCGGCGCCGGCGCTTGGGCTGATCTACCTGCTGCGCTTCGGTGGTGTGGCCTTCCTGCCGTTGGCGCTGGCGATCTTCCTCGCCGACGCCT
>JAGNOM010000125.1 GCA_017990155.1 Propionivibrio sp.
TGCATGCCAAGGTCGAGGGTAAGCAGGAGTACACGCAGCTGCTCTACATCCCGCAGCGCGCGCCGTTCGACATGTGGGACCGCAACGCGCGCCACGGCATCAAGCTGTACGTGCGCCGCGTCTTCATCATGGACGACGCCGAGCAACTGATGCCGCTCTACATGCGCTTTGTGCGCGGCATCGTCGATTCGAACAACCTCCCGCTCAACGTTTCACGCGAAATCCTGCAGGAATCGCGCGACATCGAGACGATCCGCGGCGGCTGCGTCAAGAAGGTATTGTCGATGCTCGAAGGTCTGGCCGACAACGAAGACGCCGCCGAGAAAGAGAAATTCGCCAAGTTCTGGACCGAGTTCGGCCGCGTATTCAAGGAAGGCATGGGCGAGGACTTTGCCAACAAGGAACGCATCGCCAAGCTGCTGCGCTTCGCCTCGACGCACAACGATACGCCCGACGAAACTGTCTCTCTCGCCGACTACGTGTCGCGCATGAAGGAAGGCCAGGAGAAGATTTATTACGTTACTGCCGAAACCTTCACTGCCGCCAAGAACAGCCCGCATCTTGAGATCTTCCGCAAGAAGGGCATTGAAGTCCTGCTGCTTTCCGACCGTGTCGACGAGTGGGTGACCGGCCATCTGACCGAATTCGAAGGGAAGCAGCTGCAGTCCGTCGCCAAGGGCGGCCTCGATCTCGGCAAGCTGGAGGATGAAGCGGAGAAGAAGGAAGCGGAGCAGGCCGCCGACGAGTACAAGGAGCTGCTCGAGAAGATCAAGACCTCGCTCGGCGAGAAGATCAAGGAAGTGCGCGTCACGCACCGCTTGACCGATTCGCCGTCGTGCATCGTCGCAGACGAGCACGACATGGGCGGCAATCTCGCGCGGATTCTCAAAGCGGCCGGCCAGAAGGCGCCGGAGATGAAGCCGATCCTTGAGATCAATCCCAAGCACCCGGCGGTGCAGCGCCTGAAGTACGAAGAAACCCGTTTTGACGACTGGGCCAACCTGCTGCTCGAACAGGCGACGCTCGCCGAAGGCGGCACGCTCGATGACCCGGCCGGTTTCGTCAAGCGCATCAATGAACTGATGATGGCGCTCTCCGGCAAGTAAAGACGTTCTTGACCACAACGTGCCCGGCGATCGAAACGAGAAACGAACTGCTTTCGTTGTGATCGTCGTGTCGTTGTGGTGAACAGGTTTTGCGTGCCTCCTGATCCAGCACTTCTTTTCGGCCTGCCGCCGATTCTCGATGCCGAGGTCGAGACGCTAATCCTCGGCAGCTTTCCCTCGCCGGCCTCGCTCACCGCGCAGCAGTACTACGCGTATCGACAAAACCAGTTCTGGCGGTTGATGGGCGCATTGCTCCAGGAACCGCTGGCTGACATGGCCTATGCGGAAAAACAGCGATGCCTGCTGCGGCATCACATCGGCGTGTGGGATGTTTACCGGACCTGCGTACGCGAAGGTGCGCTCGATTCGGCGATCCGGCTTGCGGAAGCCAACGATTTTTCGAAGCTGGATTTGCAAGCGCCGCGATTGCGACGTGTTTTCTTCAATGGCAAGACCTCGGCGCGCTTTGAGGCCGCGTTTCACGCGCGTGGCTACGATACCCGCGTTCTTCCATCGACCAGTCCGGCCTACACCCTGGCCTTTGAGAAAAAAGTCGACCGCTGGCGAACAGCGGGAATCGGGTTTGCGGCGTTGGCTGTCTGGCGCTGACGAACTATTTCTTCGGCACCAGCGTATCGCGCAGGCACTGGCGGTGTGGCTCGCCCGATTTGCCCCGGCACGTCTCGCGCGCTTTCGCGTGCAACTCGCAACGCGCCGGGTCGGACGCCTTGCTGCATTGCTCTTTGGGCGACGGCTTCGGCGTGCAGCGTGGGTTCGACTTTCCGCTCGGTGCCTGGCAGTTGGCTTGCGGCCGGGTTTTTTTTGCGAGCTTTGCGCGCTTGGTCGGCGGTGACTTCTTTTCTGCGACG
Organism: Propionivibrio sp.; assembly: GCA_017990155.1. GTDB lineage: Bacteria > Pseudomonadota > Gammaproteobacteria > Burkholderiales > Rhodocyclaceae > Propionivibrio. Next base: position 1,976 of record JAGNOM010000125.1, read on the forward strand.
GTCGGGCTTGATTTGACGGCCGGTTGAACGGGGACCGGCTGGGCAGGTTTGACGGACGGGTCGGTTTCGGCGAGTCCGGGCGCACCGGGAACACCCGCCGGGCCGAGTTGTGCGAAGGCGGACAAGGACATAAGTGCGGCAGACAGTGCGGCGACCAGGAGCGAGGATTTCATGGCGTTTTCGGGGCTATCCGGGGCTTCAGTAATGTATTTGGCATTCGATGGTGGGTGGTGCGGCGGTGAATGCGACTGCGAATCGGGGTGATGCCTGATGAGCCCGATTGTATCCCCACTTCTGTTTTCCGTGTTGCCCGTGGGTCCGGTCTGAACCATGATTGAGAAGGTAAAGCGGGGTAAACCCGGCTTGGCCGGAATTGGATGGGGATGGCTTGTCGGGTATAGTTTCCGCCTCACTCGATTGGAATTCCGACATGCCAGATTTATCGGCGAATACCGTTCCCGAGCACCGCCTGTCGGTTGCTGAACTCCTTGGCTTCATGGTCGCGGACGGCCTCATCGAAAGGAAGGATGCCGACGCGCTGATCGCCGAGAGCCGCTTGCGGCGGCAGCTTGTCCATCCGCTGGTCGTCATTGCCGAGCAGAAATGGAAATCGCTGTTGGCACCGCATCGCCCGCTCTTGCTCGACGAACTTGGCGAATGGCTGGCGACGCGCATCGGTCTCGAGTACTACCACATCGATCCGCTCAAGATCGACTTCACCGCGGTGACCGACGTCATGTCGAGCGCCTACGCGACGCGTTTCGGAATTCTGCCGGTGCAGGTAAATGCCAGCGAACTCGTCGTGGCGACGACCGAGCCCTTCCTGCGCGACTGGGAAAACGAGATTGGCGGGATCATCAAGAAGCGCATTCGCCGGGTGATCGCCAGTCCGACCGATGTGGCGCGTTATCTGGTCGAGTTCTACAACCTGGCGCGCTCGGTCAAGAAGGCGGCGCAGTTGGGTGGGCAGAGCGCGGGCTTGTCTTCCTTCGAACAACTGGTCGAGCTGGGACGGAGCAACCGCCAGTTCGACGCCAACGACCAGCACATCGTCAATATCGTCGACTGGCTCTGGCAGTACGCCTTCGAGCAACGCGCCAGCGACATCCACATCGAGCCGCGGCGTGAGCTGGGTATCGTGCGATTCCGCATCGACGGCGTGCTGCATCAGGTGTATCAGATCCCGATGAGCGTGATGGCGGCGATGGTCAGCCGTATCAAGATTCTCGGCCGCATGGATCTCGTCGAGAAACGCCGACCGCAGGACGGGCGGATCAAGACGCGCACGGCCGACGGGCTGGAGGCGGAACTGCGTCTTTCCACTTTGCCGACGGCCTTCGGCGAAAAGCTGGTGATGCGAATTTTCGACCCGGAAGTGCTGGTTCGGAATTTCACCGACCTCGGCTTCAGTGTCGAAGATGAATCGCGCTGGAAGGCCATGTCGGCCAGTCCCAACGGCATCATTCTGGTGACCGGGCCGACCGGTTCCGGCAAGACGACGACGCTGTACTCGACGCTCAAGCAACTTGCGACGCCGGCCGTCAATGTCTGCACAATCGAAGATCCGATTGAAATGGTCGAGCCGGCCTTCAACCAGATGCAGGTTCAGAAAGCCATCGACCTCGATTTCGCCGAAGGCGTGCGCGCGCTGATGCGGCAGGACCCGGACATCATCATGGTCGGCGAAGTCCGTGATCTGGAGACGGCGGAAGTGACCATTCAGGCGGCGCTGACTGGCCACCTCGTGCTTTCCACGCTGCATACCAACGACGCGCCGGCTGCCGTGACGCGCATGCTCGATCTGGGTATGCCGTCCTACCTGATCAGCGCCACCGTGCTCGGCGTCATGGCGCAGCGCCTGGTGCGTGTGCTGTGTCCGAGTTGCAAGAAGGCGAGCCCGGCCACGCCGGAGGACGAAGCGATGTGGGATCGCCTGGTTGCGCCGTGGAAGGCGAATCGGCCCTCGCTGTTCCATCATCCCGTGGGCTGCCTCGACTGCAGGATGACCGGCTATCGCGGACGCGTGGGAATCTACGAGATCCTGATGCTGTCTCCGGACATGAAACAGGCGATCAGCGACAACGCCGACGTCGCCAAGATCCGCGATCTAGCCTATCGAGAGGGCATGAAACCGCTGCGCATTTCGGGCGCGATGAAAGTGGCGGCGGGCGTGACGACGCTGGCCGAGGTGTTCAAGGTCGCGCCGCCGTCCGAGCGGGTCTGACTCCCTGGAAATTCCCCGCCAGGAATGCCCTTTAAAAGAAAGTGGTTGTTATTTTTTCAAACCTCGTCTTTAATCGCTTCTCACGTTTTCTTCCTGTTCCTCCCGCGACCATGCCAGCTTTTGACTTCTCCCTCATCGGACTGATTGCCACCTTCATCGCTGGCTCGATCGCACTCGTCATTACGGCTCGCAACGCCCGCGCTGTACCAGTAGTACGCAAGGTAGAACTGGTAAGCGTAGTAGTACGACGCGCGCCGACGAGGGTCAGAAGAAGATAAGTCAGAACAGACGACAGATTCCAAAAACCCCCGCCGGTGCAGACCGAGCGGGGGTTTTTCTTTATCACCTCCCGAACGGCAGACCGGCAAAACCACTCGAAGCAACTTGCCAACCGCAGCAGTCCCTGAAGGAGAAGTTGATGAACCCCAGCCCCACGGAAACTCTCACCGGCGCCCAGATCGTTGTGCGCCTCCTCGAACGACAGGGCATACGGCGACTCGCCGGCATTCCCGGCGGTGCCATCCTGCCGTTCTACGATGCGCTTTCGCAATCGACGCAGATCCAGCACATCCTGGCGCGCCACGAGCAGGGCGGTGGCTTCATGGCGCAAGGCATGGCGCGCGCGACGGGCGAGGTGGCGGTCTGTCTTGCCTCGTCCGGCCCCGGCGCGACAAATCTGGTGACGGCGATCGCCGACGCCAAGCTCGATTCGATTCCGCTGGTGGCGATTACCGGACAGGTTCCGCGCGCGATGATCGGTACCGATGCTTTCCAGGAAGTCGATATCTACGGCATGTCGATCCCGATCACCAAGCATAACTTCCTCGTCGGTTCGGCCGAGGAACTGCTGACGGTGATCCCGCAAGCCTTCCGGCTCGCTGCTTCAGGCCGTCCCGGGCCGGTACTGGTGGATATTCCCAAGGATGTGCAGAACCAGCGCGTCGAGGTCAGCAAATGGCCGGAACCCGGTTGCGCCGATCCGGTCGCTGCGCCGGATGGCGAGCTCATCAAGCAGGCAGCGGCGATGATCAATGCCGCCGAACGCCCACTTCTCTATCTCGGTGGCGGCGTGGTGCATTCCGGCGCGTCGGCCGAGGCGGTGGCTCTGGCCGAGAAAGCCAGCCTGCCGACGGTGATGACGCTGATGGCGCTGGGCGGTATGCCGGTCGATCATCCGCTCTCGCTCGGCATGCTCGGCATGCACGGGGCGCGCTGTACCAACTTTGCGCTTGACGAATGTGATCTGCTGATCGCCGTCGGCGCACGCTTCGACGACCGCGCCACGGGCAAGGTCGCCGCGTTCTGTCCGCAGGCGAAGATCATCCACATCGACATCGACCCGTCGGAACTCGACAAGATCAAGACGGCGCATATCGGCATCCAGGGTGACGTTTCAGCGGTTCTCGCGCAACTCGCGCCGCAGGTGAAAGCCAGCCTGCGCGAAACCTGGCTCGGCCGCATCGCCGAACTCAAGTCGGCGCATCCTTTGCGCATGCCGGGCATCGATGACCCGCGTACCCCGTACGGGCTGATTCGTGCCGTCGCTGATTGTCTCGACGACGAGGCGACGATCACGACCGACGTCGGCCAGCACCAGATGTGGGTGGCGCAGGCCTACCCGCTGCGCCGGCCGCGCCAGTGGATCACCTCGGGCGGGCTCGGCACGATGGGATTCGGATTGCCGGCCGCGATCGGCGCCGCGCTGGCCGAACCGGAACGCACGGTGGTCTGCTTCTCGGGCGACGGCAGCATCCTCATGAACATCCAGGAGCTTGCATCGGCGGCGGAAGAAGACGCCAACGTCAAGGTGATCCTGATGAACAATTCCTCGCTCGGCCTCGTGTATCAGCAGCAGACGATGTTCTACGGCGAGCGCATCTTTGCCTCGAAATTCAAGGGCGTTCCCGATTTCCTGACCGTGGCGAAGGGCTTCGGCTGGCAGACGATGGATCTGGACAGCGAAAGCGACCCGGCTGCGGCACTCAAGAAGGCGCTGTCGACGCGCGGTCCGACCTTCATTCACGCCAGCATCGAAATGCGTGAGCAGGTTCTACCCATGGTCGCCCCCGGCGCGGCCAACAAAGACATGATTGGAGGCTGAACATGAATTCCGTGACCAAGAACGAAAAACACGCGCTGACCCGTACCGTGCTGGAACTCGATGTGAACAACCATGCCGGCGTGATGTCGCACGTCGTCGGCATGTTCTCGCGGCGGGCCTACAACGTCGAAGGCATCCTCTGCATGCCGGTTGTTGGCGGTGAGGGTGAGATCAGCCGTATCTGGCTGACCGTCAATGAAGACGCTCGTCTGGACCAGATGGTCAAGCAACTCGAAAAGCTGGAAGACGTGCGCACAGTGCGTCGGCACGGCGCCGAGCACGAAGTCTTCGAGCGGCTGGAAGAGTTTTTCCGCTGATCAGAGCGGGGAGCTTGCGACGATGGCGGCCGATTCGTAAGCGATCAACGCCGATTTTCGCTCGCTGCCCCAGCGGTACTGCCCGACCTCGCCGCTTTCCCGGATCACGCGGTGGCAGGGAATGAGCAGGGCGATGCGGTTGTGTGCCAGCGCTGTCCCGACGGCACGCTGGGCGCGGGGATTCCCGGTCATCCGGGCGAGCGTCTGGTAGGAAACGACCTCGCCCGCCGGAATTCTCAGCAGCGCCTCCCAAACCTTGAGCTGGAAGTTGGTGCCGCGCAGCAGGAGATGGAACGGTTGATCCGGCCGTTTTGCCGCGAACAGGTGTCCGATGATTTCGGCCAGTGCGTTGTCGTCATGGATTAGCCGTGCCAGCGGCCACTCGGCATGCAACGCGCCGAGTGCGTCCGCGAGCTTGCTGCCCTCGGTAAATTGCAGATGACAGAGTCCGCGCGGCGTCGTCGCGGCGATGACCGGACCAAATGGCGTCAGTCCGAAACCATAGGTGATTTCAAGGCCTGTACCCAGAGCGCGCACTTCGCCCGGCGTCACCGCATCGCAAGTCACCATCAGGTCGTGCAGGCGGCTCGGCCCGGAGAGCCCGGTTTCGTGCGACGCCGAGAGGACGTCGTGGTGGTCGCGCAGTAGCGCTCTGGCGTGTTCCCGTGTCAAATGTTGCAGAAAGCGTTTGGGCGAGATGCCGGCCCAGACGCTGAACAGGCGCTGCAAATGGAATGGGCTCAAACCGACCTGTGCGGCGATTTCCTCAAGCGCCGGTTGCGTTCGGGCATGGCTGCGAATAAAGCGGATCGCCTCGGCGACCGTTTCATAGGCGGCGCAACGTTCGTCGATACTGCTGTTCATGATGGTTTCCGTAACGGGAATTTCACAAGCCCCGTGGTCAGCGAAATTCCCGCGAGAACGAGAACGCCGCCGGTCAGTTTGTCCCAGCCGATGGGCTCATGCAGGAATAGCGCGCCCCAGAGTACGCCGAACACCGGAATCAGGAACGTGACCGAAAGCGCCCGCGTTGGCCCGATCTCCTGAATCAGACTGAAGTACAGCAGATAGGCCACACCCGTACAGAAGACGCCAAGCGCCGCCAACGCGGCCCAATCGCCGAGTAGCG
>JAGNOM010000006.1:0-8015 GCA_017990155.1 Propionivibrio sp.
ATTGACAAACAGGGCATCCTCCGAGTCGCGTTGTACGGAGTGACTGCCAAGGGCCACGCGCTTGAGATCTTGCGCGAGGTTAAGGAACTCAATTCATGAATATGCAAGTTGTAAAGAACTCCGTAGTAACCCTCGACTACAGCGTGACCGATCCGGACGGCGAACTCGTCGATGCCGGACAAGAGCCGCTGGTCTATCTGCACGGCGGATACGACGACATCTTCCCGTTGATCGAAGAAGCCGTCCACGGGAAAAAAGTGGGTGAATCGGTCGTCGTCAAGATGCAGCCGGACGATGCTTTCGGTGAATACGACGCCGAGTTGATTCAGATGGAGTCGCGCAAGGGCTTCCCCAAAGAACTCGAAGTGGGAATGCAGTTCGAAGGCGTACCGGAAGGTGGCGATGACGACGATATCCTGATCTACCGCGTGACGGAAATCGCCGACGACAAGGTTGTTCTGGACGGTAATCATCCGCTAGCCGGCATGGCACTGGTGTTTACCTGCACCGTGACCGCCATTCGTCCTGCCAGTGCCGAAGAGATCGAGCACGGACACGTTCACGAAGAGGGTGATTGCGAGCACGACGACTGATCCTGATTGCCTGGAAAAAAACGCAGCTTCGGCTGCGTTTTTTGTTGGTAACCTGGAAAGGCTGTGTCTCCGTCAGCGGGTTATCGGGAATGGCTCGAGTTGTGCGAATGCGATTCGAAACGGAAGAGTGATGAGGACTCGCTGTCGATGATGACCTTGGCCCAGCCGATGATCGGGTAGCCAAAGGTTTCGAGGCGAGTGAAGTTTTCAACACGGCGTCCGCTCTCGCGGTCAAACAGCGGATGATCGATGCGATGCCAGTGAGTGTCGCCGTGGATGAGCAAAACCTGCCCAGGAAACCTCAGTGTTTCTCCAAGCAGGGTTTCCAGAAACTCACGGTATCCACTGTGACCAAGGCCGGCCGCAAAGTGGTTGAACCCGGGGTTGGCTTGCATGACGATGACGATCCCAGCGGAGTGCTCTTGCCGGGCGATGGTAAAGCCCTGCTTGAGCCATTCGATCAGGAGCGGATTCCGCACCAGAAACTCCGCGCTGGGCTTCTGGCTCATGCCGAAATTGTTGTTGGGGCCGGGGACGTTGAGTGACAGGAACCGTACCGGACCGAGCCGCCATCGCAGATTCTCGGGTGTTTCGATGGATTGTTGCTCGACGGGGATGGTTTGCTGGCCCAACGAGCGTGGTTCGGAAAAGAAGAGGGTCCGCAGCTTGTTCAGACGCTCGAGTTCATCGTAATGCCCTGCGCTCAGCCGCCGGCAATCGGTCCATTCGTTGTCCCCGGGCGTGTAAATGAAGGGAACGCTTGAGCTGTTGAAGAGCTGGAGGCGGTCGACAAACAGCGCGTCGGAGCACTCGTCGGACGACAACTTGAAGTCACCCGCATGAACGATGAACTCGGGATGCTCGGCTGTGATGTTTTCGAGCATCCGAGGCATTTCGTTGCGCTCGTACCGGCTATAGGGAACGTCACCGATGACGGCGAAGCGCCATGTCTCCGCGTGGACCAGGCTTGCGCTCAGCAGGAAGAGCGCGGCGACCAGCCGGCTCATCGAATCAGCGATTTGAGTTCATAAAGCGCGTCGAGTGCCTGCTTCGGCGTCAGCTCGTTCGGGTCGATACTCTCCAGGCGTAGCATCGCCGGACTGGACTCGACCTCGAGCAGCTCAGGTATCGATGCGAACAGATCGGGTTGAAGCGGATTGATCGACGCGCGCTGCTCGAACTCGCGCAACTGGCGTTTGGCGGCCTTGACCACCGAGTTGGGAATGCCAGCCAGCGCCGCAACCTGAATCCCGTAGCTCTGGTTGGCCGGACCTTCTTCGACGGCGTGCAGAAACACGATTCGCTCACCATGCTCGACGGCGTCGAGATGAACGTTGGCCAATTCGGCGTACTCGTTGGCGAGCAGGGTCAGCTCGAAGTAATGCGTGGCGAACAGCGTCAACGCGCGATTCTTCTCGACCAGGTGGCGGCAGATGGCAAAGGCCAGCGCCATCCCGTCGAACGTTGAGGTGCCGCGACCGACCTCGTCCATCAGCACGAGGCTGTTTTCCGTGGCGTGATGAAGGATCGCGGCCGATTCAGTCATTTCGACCATGAAGGTCGAACGGCCAGACGCCAGATCGTCGGACGCGCCGATGCGGGTAAATATCTGATCGAGCGGGCCGAGTGTGACGCGGCTGGCGGGTACAAAGCAGCCGACATGCGCCATCAGCGCGATCAGCGCTGTCTGGCGCATGTAGGTCGATTTACCACCCATGTTCGGGCCGGTGATGAGCAGCAGGCGGCGGTTGTCGCCGAGCTTCGTGTCGTTGGCGATGAACGAATCGCCACCCGCCAGTTCTTTTTCGACGACCGGGTGACGGCCGCCTTCAATCGTCAAACCCGGTTCGCTAGAGAAAATTGGCCGGCAATAGTTGCGCATGTGCGCGATTTCGGCGAACGCGGTGAGTAGATCGGTCATCGCGACGGCGCGGGCGATGCGCTGCAGCTGCGGCAGGTCGTTCTGCAAGGCCGTCAGGATGCCTTCATAGAGCAGCTTCTCGCGCGCCAGCGCGCGGTCCTGCGCTGACAGTGCCTTGTCCTCGAATGCCTTGAGTTCGGGCGTGATGTAGCGCTCGGCATTTTTCAGCGTCTGCCGCCGGCGATAGTCGTCAGGAACCTTGGCTGCATTGGAATTCGTGATTTCGATATAGAAACCATGAACGCGGTTGTACTCAACCTTGAGATTGGCAATGCCCGTTCGTTCGCGCTCACGGGCCTCAAGTTCAACGAGGAAGGCACCGCAGTTGTCGTTGATGCCGCGCAGTTCGTCGAGATCGGCATCGAAGCCGTTGGCGATCACGCCGCCTTCGCGCAGCAGCGCCGAGGGCTCGGGGAGAATCGCGCGGCTCAGCAAATCGAGCGCAGCATCCGGCGTCGCGAGTTCGTCGAGAAGCTCGGCGAGCAGCGGCGATGGGGTGGCGATCAACGGGGCGCGCAACTCTGCCAGACGGTGGAGGCTCTCGCGCAGGCTGGAAAGGTCGCGCGGCCGGGCGCTGAACAGCGCGATTCGTCCGGCGATGCGTTCGATATCGGCGAAACCGCGCAGCGCCTGCCGAATCGCGTGATTACGCTGGCTCTGGTCGTCGAGCAGCGCCTCGATCGCCGCGTGGCGCGCGGCAGGAATCGCCGGGTCACGCAGAGGATGATGCAGCGCATGACGGAGGCAGCGCGATCCCATCGACGTGATGCAGACGTCGAGCAGGCTGCAAAGCGTGGGCGAAGGTTGGCCGCGCAGGGTTTCGGTGAGTTCAAGATTGCGCCGGGTGGCGGTATCGAGGCCGAGATACGTGCCGTCGCGTTCGACGATCAGCGCCTGGACGTGCGGCAGGGCGCGTGTCTGCGTCGCCTGCGCGTAGCGAAGCAAGGCGCCGGCAGCAGCAATTGAAGGGCGCATTTGATCGGCGCCAAAGCCGGAAAGCGAGGCCGTCTTGAAATGGACGCATAGTTCCCGGGTTGCCGCTTCGGTATCGAAGTGCCAGTCCGGCTGGCGTGTGAGGGCGGTTTCCGGCTTGAACGGCAGTGCGAGGCTTTCCGCAGCAACGATTTCGGCCGGACGGATGCGTTCCAGCGTCGCCGGCAGCGTAGCGAGCGGAACCTCGCACAGTCTGAACTCTCCGCTGGCAAGATTCAGCCAGGCCAGGCCGGCCTGTTGTCGCGTCGTACTCAGGGCGAGCAGCAGCACGTCGCGCTTGTCGTCGAGCAAAGCAGCGTCGGTCAGGGTGCCAGGAGTCACAATGCGTGCGACCGCACGTTCGACCGGTCCCTTGCTTGTCGCCGGATCGCCGATCTGCTCGCAAATCACGACCGACTCGCTGAGCTTGACCAGTCGCGCCAGGTATTGCTCGACCGCGTGGTAAGGAACGCCGGCCATCTTGATCGGTTGCCCGGCGCTTTGGCCGCGGGTGGTCAGCGTGATGTCGAGCAGGCGGGCGGCTTTCTCGGCGTCCTCAAAGAAGAGCTCGTAGAAATCGCCCATCCGGTAAAAGAGCAGGATGCCGGGATGCTGTGCCTTGAGCTTCAGGTACTGCTGCATCATGGGCGTGTGGCCTGCGCTATCCTTCTCTGCTTTGGGTTCTTTCATGGTGGTCGATTGTGCTTTGTCGTGCTGCATGGGGTGGGTATCGTTGCCTTGGGACCTTGAGTCGCGCGCAATCGATGCGGGTTGGCGCCACTCACGTGGATGTGCGACCGGAAAAATCCGGAAAATTGTACTTGATAAGGGCTCCGATTCACGGTCCACGCTGATCATTCGCCCGAGCTGCGCGATACTATCGCTGCTTCTGCGAGCCTCATTGGGGTAAAGGTCGGCGTGCAGTAATTGGTGATCAACATTATTTGTCCTACTCACAATGAAAATTCTGATGGTTTGCATGGGAAATATTTGCCGCTCTCCTTTGGCAGAGGGCGTGGTGCGGCGTCTTGCGGATCGCGCGGGGATGAACGCCTGCATCGAAGTGGATTCGGCCGGTACGCTGGCTTACCACGCGGGCGAGCAGCCGGATCCGCGAGCGAAGAAGATTGCCGCCAGTCGAGGTTACGATCTCTCAGGCATGCGCTCGCGGCGGGTGGCAGAGGACGATTTCTCCCACTTTGACCTCGTTCTTGCCATGGACAAGCAGAACCTCGCGGCGCTGGAGAGAGTGTGTCCGGACGAGCACCTGCACAAACTCGGACTGTTCATGGAATACGCAGAAAATCCCGAATGCGACGAAATCCCCGATCCTTACTACGGCGGCCCCGACGGTTTTGAGCGTGTGCTCGATATGTGCGAAGCCGCCGCCTGTGGCCTGATCGCGTCGATCGCCGGCCCCGGCAGGCGCCGCTAGTCGAGCTTCTTCAGGTAGTCCTTGGTGAAGATCTTGTCCGGAAGATCGCGGAGCTTCATGCTGTTGTATTCGAGGGTCGACACGTTTCCGACCTTCAGCGCGTCTTCCATGACCAGCCGGGTCGGGCGCAGTCGACCTTCCATCGTCTGGAAGTTCTCGTACTTGCAGACCTTGAGCAAGCGGTTCGACAGCGAATAGAACTCGGCCTTGAACGGCCAGTTGTCTTTCTTGCGCACCCAATAGACCACTTTCTGGTAAGTGACGCTGCGATCGACGGCGATCAGTTCCAGGACGTTGTACGTCTCGTTGTCTATGTTTTCGGTGCGCAGGAGCTTCGGGTTGTAATCGGCCGCGAAGTTGGCACGCGCCAGGTCACCGTTGGCCACCTGTCCCGTCAGGCGTTGTGACAGGGCGATGCGGATTGGCTGAGAGACATCCGGCATGAACACCCATAGATCGCGACCTTTCATCAGAATGATCTGGCCGCGTTCGGACGCGGGTTCCGTGACCATGACGACCGTGTTGCTGTTGCCTTTGGAGAGCACGCGGTACTTGCGCAACTCGCTGTCCTGTCCCGGCTGCGAACTCTTGATATCGATGTCGACCTGAAAACCTTCCGCCGGGAAGCGTACAAGGTCCGCCTTTTCGACGATTTCTCGGGCGACGGGATCGTCAGCGGGCGCCGCCGGCTCAGCCTCCTGCGCACGACAGAGCGAAGCTGAGAACGCCAGCGACAGCGCGGCGAAAAATGACGCAAGCTTGACACTTCGGTGTCGGATAGTCATGATTTCCATCGTTTTTCCTAATTGTGCTGATCGCAGATGGGGTCGGCAGAGAGCCTTCCGATGAGCGTTGTCCGCCTAGAACACGTGTACAAGGATTATCTGCTTGGTGATCAGAAAGTCCAAGCCCTGAAGGACATTACCTTGTCTTTCGATCCCGGCGTGTTCCTGGCAATTGCTGGACCGTCGGGGAGTGGCAAGACGACGCTCTTGAACCTCATCGGCTGTATCGATACGCCGACCAGCGGCAAGATCTTCATCAACGATCAGGACGTCAGCGGCCGGACCTCGGATGAACTGGCCGACCTGCGCAGCCGGACGATCGGTTTCATCTTCCAGACCTTCAACCTGTTACCAGTTCTATCGGCGGCAGAAAACGTCGAGTATCCCTTGCTCCAGCGGCGTGATGTCTCGGAGAGCGAGCGCAAGAAGCGCGTCGACTACTTCCTGGATATCGTCGGATTGTCGAGATTCGCAGGACATCGGCCAAACCAGTTGAGCGGCGGCCAGCGTCAGCGCGTCGCCATTGCCCGAGCGCTCGCCATTCTGCCGTCGATTGTTCTGGCGGATGAGCCGACGGCGAATCTGGATCACCATACCGGTGAAGAGATTTTGATGCTGATGAAGCAGATCAACCGTGCGTTCAACACGACCTTCATTTTTTCGACGCACGACAAGCGTGTGATCTCAAAAGCCGATCGCTTGATCCGCGTCGAGGACGGCGAGGTTTCCGCGCTGGGGGTGCGCTCAGAGAAGAAATGGTCGCTCGCGCGCCAGCGGCGACAGTCTGATTCAGTACGCTAAAAAAACAGCTAGACAACCGCCGAAAGGGCAGGCATGCATCAAGTGAATTCGCGTCCGTTGTTTCAGTCGCTCACACCGGTTGCGGCCATCCTGGGCGCATTGTGGGGGGCTTCGGTTTGGGCTGGAACGGCAGACGTTGCTGGAACTGTCGCATTTCCTGCAGATTACGAGGTGCGTAGTCGACCGTTGTTGTTGGCGGCCAACGATATTGCAAGTGACGGCGCCGGTAGTCGCGACGATCTGTTTGGCGACGATACGGCCTTGCCAAAGGCGGAGACCAAGCCGGAGGCAAAAACCGCAGCTTCGGGCAGCGGTATCAAGGGTTATCTCCAGTTCGAGGCCGCCAGAACGATCTCCGACCCCGTGCACTGGTCAAAGATGCTGACGCGCGCCGAGCTGAGTTCTCAGGGAAATCTGGGTGGCGGCATCAAATGGAAACTGGGCGCCCGCATGGACTATGACGCGGTGTACGACCTTTACGACTTTTACCCGGGGGCCGTCAAGGACGACCAGCGCTTTAATCTCGTACTGCGCGAGAACTATATCGATATCAGCGCCAACGACTGGGATTTCCGACTCGGAAAGCAGAACGTCGTGTGGGGCGAAATGGTCGGGCTGTTCTTTGCCGACGTGGTATCGGCACGGAATATGCGCGAGTTCATCCTGCCGGAGTTCGATACGATGCGCGTCCCGCAATGGGCTGCTCGTGCCGAGTACTTCAAGGATGACTTTCACGCCGAGTTGTTGTGGATTCCGGTCGCGAGCTACGACGAGATCGGCGAGCCCGGCGCCGAATTCTTCCCGTATCAACCGGTGCCGCAAGGCTTTGGCGTTCGGTATCGGAACGAGGATATTCCGGCCCGCAATCTTTCCAATTCAAACTACGGTTTGCGACTCTCGACACTCAAGAGCGGCTGGGATGTTTCCGGGTTTCTGTACAGTAGTATGGACATCAATCCGACCTTCTACCGCGATACTGCAAGCTCGCCCGGAACGATCATTTACGAGGCCAGGCATGATCGCATCGATCAGGCGGGTGGTACGTTGGCGAAGGATTTCGGCTCGGTGGTCCTGAAGGCTGAAACGGTTTATACGCACGGTCGCCAATTCACCGTTCTGCGGCCCACAGACAGCAATGGCGTCGTACCGCAAAACACGCTCGACTGGGCCGTGGGACTGGATTTCAATCTGCCTGCGGATACGCGTCTGAATGTTCAGGTGTTTCAGCGCGCGTTTTTCGATTACGACGAGGATCTGATGACCGACCGGCACGAAAATGGTTACAGCCTGCTCGTGAATCACAAGGTCAATGACAAACTGGAAGCGCAGGTGACCTGGATCTCGAGCCTGAACCGCACCGATTGGCTCTTCCGCCCGAGAGTGACGTGGCAGTTCGAGCGCAATTGGCGACTCGCCGCAGGCGTTGACGTCTTCCATGGGCCGGAGTACGGACTCTTTGGTCGATACGAAGACAATGATCGGGTGTATTCGGAAGTTCGCTACAACTT
>JAGNOM010000006.1:8115-22446 GCA_017990155.1 Propionivibrio sp.
TGCCCGAAGGCACTGGTCGATTCCGAGCAAATCCTCACCAAGCTTCGGGCTGAGGGATACCTGATTTCGCCCTCGTACGAGGGCGCGGATCTGGTGGTCGTGAATACCTGCGGCTTTATCGATGCAGCGGTCGAGGAATCTCTCGACGCCATCGGCGAAGCGTTGGCCGAGAACGGCAAGGTCATCGTCACCGGCTGCCTGGGTGCCAAAGAGAACGTCATCCGCGACGTGCATCCCCGCGTTCTGGCGATTACGGGCCCGCATGCGGCGGACGAAGTGCTGCAGCATGTGCACACGCATCTGCCGCAACCGCACGATCCATTCACCAGCCTGGTTCCGCCGCAGGGGGTCAAGCTGACGCCGCAACACTTCGCCTATCTCAAGATTTCCGAAGGCTGCAATCACAGTTGCACGTTCTGCATCATTCCGTCGCTGCGCGGACCGCTGGTCAGCCGGCCGATTGGCGATGTGTTGCAGGAAGCGAAGTACCTTGCCGAAGCGGGCGTGCGCGAATTGCTGGTCATCTCGCAGGACACCAGCGCCTATGGCGTGGATGTGAAATATCGCACCGGTTTTTTTGGCGGTCGCCCGGTCAAGACACGGCTGAAGGAGTTGTGCGAAGCACTGGCCGAGTTCGGCATCTGGGTTCGTTTGCATTACGTCTATCCGTACCCGAGCGTCGATGACCTGGTTCCGCTGATGGCCGAGGGCAAAATTCTGCCTTATCTGGACGTCCCGTTCCAGCACTCCAACTCTCGCATCCTCAAAGCCATGAAACGGCCCGCAAGCGCAGAGAACAATCTCGAACGCATTCGTGCCTGGCGCGAGATCTGCCCGGAGATCACCATCCGCAGTACGTTCATCGCCGGCTTTCCCGGCGAAACGGAGGCCGAGTTCGAGGAGTTGCTCGAATTCATCGAGGAAGCGCGGCTCGATCGCGTGGGGTGTTTCGCCTATTCGCCGGTTGAAGGTGCTGCGGCGAACAAGCTCTCTGGCGCGGTGCCCGATGAGGTGCGTGACGAACGGCGGCGCAGGCTGATGGATGTTCAGGAGGACATCTCGGCGGAACTGCTCGCCGCCAAGATCGGGCGCGAGATCGAGGTCCTCGTCGACGCGGTCGATGAGGAAGGGACGATTGCCCGTTCGGCGGCCGATGCGCCTGAGATCGACGGGCTCGTCTTCATCAACGAGTTCTTTGACGCCGAACCGGGGGATTTCCTGCGCGTTCAGGTGGTCGATGCGGATGAGCACGATCTGTACGCCGAGATTGCCGAAGGCCAATAGCACTCATTGCCTGCCCGGAGCAAACCCCTGAATCCATTGACCCTGATCGATAAGCTCGGCGCCATTGTCGGCGCCGAGAACGTTTTGACGTCTGCAGGCGATACGGCGCCGTACCTTGTTGATTGGCGAGGCCGCTACCGAGGTGCAGCGGCGTGTGTGGTACGCCCTGCGACGACCGACGAGGTGGCTGCAGTCGTCCGGATTTGCGCGGAATCGGGTGTCGCGATGGTGCCGCAGGGTGGCAATACGAGCCACTGCGGCGCGAGCATTCCCGATGCGAGTGGCGACGCCGTTCTGATCAGCCTCTCGCGCATGAACCGCATCCGCGCCATTGACCCGGTCAATAACACGATGACGGTTGAAGCTGGCTGCGTGCTCCAGGCGATCCAGGAGGCTGCCCGCGAAGTCGGCCGGCTTTTCCCGCTCTCGCTGGCCGCCGAAGGCAGCTGCCAGATCGGTGGCAATTTGTCGACGAACGCGGGTGGTGTGCAGGTGCTGCGCTACGGCAATACGCGCGAACTGGCGCTCGGGCTTGAGGTGGTCTTGCCGAACGGTGAGGTTTGGCATGGCCTGCGCGGACTGCGCAAGGACAACACCGGCTATGACCTCAAGCAACTGTTCATCGGTTCCGAGGGAACGCTCTGCATCATCACGGCGGCGGTCCTGAAGCTTTTCCCGTTGCCGTCGGCGACGGCGACGGCCTGGCTGGCTGTCGAATCGCCACATGCGGCGGTGGCGCTGTTGGGCGATTTGCAGACCGCTTTCGGCGTGCGGCTGACGGCCTGTGAGCTCGTTTCCCATGTTTCGCTGGGACTCGTTCTCAAGCACATCCCGGGGGCGCTCGCGCCGTTGGACGAGAGTCGGTGGTACCTGCTAGTCGAACTCTCTGATGCAGGCGAAGACGCTGCTCTCCACGGCGCGTTGGAGGCGTTTCTTGGCGCAGCACTCGAGAACGAATTGATTTCCGACGCCGTGCTGGCACAGAGCGTGGATCAGGCAAGACGCCTGTGGGCGTTGCGCGAGAACATCAGCGAAGCGCAGAAGATTGAAGGCATCAGCATCAAGCACGACATCTCGGTGCCGGTGTCGAAGATCGGCGAGTTTGTCGAACGCGCAGACGACTTGCTGCAAGCGGCTTTCCCCGGCATTCGCATCGTCGCGTTTGGCCATGTCGGCGACGGCAACCTGCACTACAACCAGTCGAAGCCCGAAGCCGGCGAGAACGCGGCGTTCATCGCCGCACAGCCTGAGGTCAATGCGATCGTCCATGATCTGGTGCATGAGCTCGGTGGCAGCATCAGCGCCGAGCATGGCATCGGACAGTTGAAGCGCCTGGAAATCCTGCGCTACAAGGATGCGCTCGAGATAGAGATGATGCGGTCGATCAAGCGCGCGTTCGACCCGCACGGGTTGATGAATCCGGGCAAGGTGCTTTGAGCGGAGTGCTTCTGGTCAGCGCGACGCCAGCGCCTTGAGTTTTTCCAACTGGCGGTCGTGCCAGGACGCGAAAAGAACCAGAGCGGCAATCGCCCCAATCAACGCCAGCAGCATGTCCGACTGCGTATCCCACACGTAGCCTTGGGTGCCGAGGAATTCGTCGGCGCCCTGGCCGGCGAGTACGGCCACCCACCACTCGATCAACTCGTAGAAGGCGCTAATCGCCAGCACGACGCACACGATCAGAAAATTGAGCATGCGCCGGCCATTGACGAATTCGCCCCGGATCAGAACCTCGCGCGCGACCAGCGCCGGGACGAATCCCTGGAAGAAATGCCCGATCTTGTCGTAGGGGTTGCGCGTCAGATTGAACAGTTCGGCGATTTCGAAGCCGAGCGGTACGCGGGCGTAGGTGTAGACGCCGCCCAGAATTAGTACCAGACAGTGCGCGAAGATGCAGACATAGAGCAGCGTCGTTAGCGGAAAACGGCGGTAACTGGCGACCATGACGACCAGCGCGATGGCCACCGGAAAGACCTCCAGCGCCCAGGTCATCCGATCGAAAGGCTCAATGCCGGAATAGGCAAGGATGCCGGACAGCAGCACGGCGAAAACGGTGAGATGCCGGGTACGCGAGTCGGTCATGGGAAGGGCCTTTGTTACGTTGCAGGAAGGGGTATTATCCCACCCCGTGCATTGATGCTTGGCGGATAGGTCGCATACGTGGTGTCGGCAATTGGATCGTCAGTTGCCATCAAGGTTCTTCGTTGCGGAAAGTGTCCGGATCATTCGAATTTTCAGTTTGCTGATAGGTGCGTTTATGGCTTTCGTGAGTTTTCTGACGAAGTTCAGCTGGCTCGACTGGATCGGACTCGTCTTGTTCGTCGCCAGTTGGATCGGCTATGAGCAGGTGGTCGAGCGCGGCTGGTTCCGGACCAAGCGGCTGCGGGAGGAAACCAATAAGCTGCGGCTCAAGTGGGCCTACGTTATGCTCAAGCGCGATCCGCGCGTCAGCGATGCGGCGATGATCGCCAACCTGCTGCCGAGCCTTTCCTTCTATGCCAACACCACGATCTACATCATTGCAGCCTTGTTTGCGGCGCTGGGTACGATCGACCAATTGATGAGCGCCGCGTCGGATCTCCCGTTCTCCCGCGTGCTTTCGCGCGAGGCGATGGAACTCAAGCTGCTGATCCTGATTGGTGTTTTCGTGATCGCCTATTTTAAGTTCACCTGGTCGTTGCGCCAGTTCAATTTGCTGACGATCACGCTCGGTTCGGTACCTCTGGTCGGCACAGACGAGGAAATGGGCCGCCATGCGCGCAAGTTCGCTGCCGTGAATTCCTGCGCCGGAAACGACTTCAATCGTGGCCTGCGTGCGTACTACTTCGGGATGGCCGTGATGGCCTGGATGGTATCGGCCTGGCTGTTCATCTTCTCGACCATCCTGATCGTCTTCGTCATGGCGCGCCGTGAGTTTGCGTCTCCAGTGTTCAAGGCCTTGAGCGAGTTCGCTGACGATTGAGCGATTCAGGGCAGAGCAAACAAAAGGGGCGCCGATCATCAGCGCCCCTTTTGCCTCGGTACAGAGTCAGTGCACCGACGTCGGCGTCTCCGGTACGTTGCTGAAGAGCTCGTCGATGTCGGCCTTGTCGAAGCGGTACTCGTGGTTGGAGAGGTCGTCGCGGATGACAATCACGCCGCGTTCCTTGATGACCCCGTAGATGTCCTCGCGACCGAGCGAGCGCAGCATGTTGCCTACCTTCACGCGGTCTTCCGGGCTGTTGCAGGTCACAGGCTGAACGTCGAATACGCGAACGGTCTCCTCGTGGAAGAGGCGCGTCAGCAAGTCCTCGGTTGACAGGCCAAGGAGTTCATCTGCCTTGACCGTCGCTGCAAGCGCTTCGACACGCGCCCAACCATCAACGTCACGCTCATCGGTCGACGGCATTTTCTGCAGGAAGAGGCCGGCCGCGCCTTTAGCCGTCGCCGCCAGAAAAAAGCGGGAAGATAACTGCTCGGACTGCTTCAGGTAGTGTTCGAAGACCTCGGCAATCGTGGTTCCGGTCAACGGAACGATGCTCTGGTACGGTTCCTTCATCGAAGCCATGTCGAGCGACAGCAGAAGCTGGCCCTTGCCGAGCAGGTCAACCAGCGAAGACGCTTCGATCTTCTCCCCGTGTTGCGCCATGCAGCGGATGTTGAGCCCCTCGTTGCAGTCGATGACCAGCAGCGAGACCGGGCCCTCGCCGCGCAGCTGAATGGTCAGGCGACCCGGCTGCTTGAGGTTGTCCGCCATGAGCAGCGTCGTTGCGCTCATCTGCCCGAGCAGTTCAACGACGGGCGCGGGGTAGTTGCGATTGGTCAGCAGATGCTGCCACACGGAGCCGAGGCGGACGACGGCGCCTCGAATATCGAGATCGTCGAATAAAAAGCGTTGTACGTAGTTTTCCATCACTTCAATTTCGCAGCGTAGTTTTCGGGAGCGAAGCCGATAATCAGCTTCGTGCCGGTGTCTAGCACCGGGCGTTTGATCAGCGCCGGGTAGTTCGTCATCAGCACCAATGCTTTGGCCTCATCGACGTCCGCGCGTTCCTCATTGCTCAGTTTTTTCCACATCAGTCCGCGCGTGTTGAGCAACACCTTCCAGCCGGCGCGCGCGCTCCAGTCCGGTAGATGGCTTCCTGCCATGCCGGCTTTCTTGTAGTCGACGAACTCGTAAACGACGCCATGCGCGTCCAACCAGGCAAAAGCCTTCTTCATCGTGTCGCAGTTCTTGATGCCAAAGATCTTGCAGGATGCGCTCATGGTCGGCCTGTTTGCAGTGGGGAATTCCGGACGCGCCGGATTGGATGATTGAATGCGAGGCCCGGCATTTTACCGGAAAGCGTCGGCTAGGCCTCGGAGCTGCCGCCGATTCACGGGGCAATCTCGTCAATAGTATCGCCAAGGGGGTTGAGCGTGATCAGCGTCCGCGGTCGCGTCGATGTGGCGTCGTCGGTCCGAGCGCGCATGCGATGGTCCCGTATTCCGTATTCCTTGAAATTCGGGGCTGTTGCCCCCATAATTGCCACATGGTTGTAATTCCGGCAATCTGGAAGCGCTTCGGACGCGGGTTCGATTCCCGCCACCTCCACCTAAGAGCATCATAAGCATCGCATCGTAGTGTTCTTAGGTGGGGGTGTACTGGTTTCGACGGGGTGAGTGAAGGAAAGCAGGCAACTCGTCAGGCGATCGACGTTAATGAAGCAAATCTCTAAACGCCAACGATGAGCGTTTCGCAATCGCCGCTTAAGGCCTTTGCCGAGGCTGCTTGAGCCTTGTTACCAAAGAAAAGCCGGCGGGGACTTCGGTCCCCGTCGTCAATTGTGCTCTGACAATACATTGTCCAAAGTCCCTCCATCGGATTGGCGAGCGGCTCGGTCTCGGTCTTCGGAAGACTCCTGGCGGTGCCGCACGATCATATCGACGTGCTTCGGATCGTGTCAGTGAAGCGCTGAACAAATCGCTCCATTCAGTGCAGCTTGCGCACCGAGCGATTTGATCTGCGCTTCCTTGTCGAAAAGCTACTGTTACGTTCTTTCTGCCGCAAGACGAAGTCGCTTGAGCACTGTATCTCTTGGGAAAAGAGCAATAACCGCATCGATGGAAGGTGTTTGCGCTTGACCGGTCAATAGGACACGCAGCGGCATTGCCAGCTTGGGCATTTTCAGTCCGTGCTTGCCAATACAGGCCTTGATTAACGCGCCAATAGCAGGCGCCTCCCATTCCACATCAGCCAAACCATTGGCAAATTCAACGACCGCCGGGATGGCGTCGGGACTAAGGTGTTGCGCCAGTAGTTCGGTCTTCGGATGCAGATCGATATAGAACACTTCAGCAGTGTCCGCCAGTTCATTGAGATTGACGACGCGCTCCTTGTACAGTCCGACAATCGCCGCCAGCGAGGGGGTTGTCCCAACATCTACGCCGCGTGCCCGCAAGCGTGGCAAAACAAGAGCTGCCAGCTTGGAATTCTCGGTTTGCTTGATGTAGTGGGCATTTAGCCAGTTCAGCTTTTCAGTGTTGAACTGTGCCGCCGAAGGCGTAATGTGATCCAGATCAAACCACTCGCAGAACTGCTGCATCGAAAAAATTTCATCGTCACCATGCGACCAACCGAGGCGACCAAGATAGTTGAGCACGGCCTCCGGCAGGTAGCCCTCATCGTCATACTGCATAACGCTGACCGCGCCGTGACGTTTCGAGAGCTTCTGGCCATCGTCACCGAGGATCATCGAAAGGTGCGCGTATAGCGGCACCTCCGCACCGAGCGCTTTCAGAATATTGATCTGACGCGGCGTGTTGTTGACGTGATCATCCCCACGAATGACGTGGGAAATGCCCATCTCCCAGTCATCGACAACTACACAGAAGTTATAGGTCGGCGTAAGGTCAGCGCGAGCGATCACAAGATCGTCAAGTTCGGCATTGGCAATTTCAATTCGTCCCTTAACGAGATCGTCCCACGCAACCACGCCGTCGGTTGGATTCCTGAAGCGGACAACCGGATGAATGCCGGCAGGAGGCTGCGGTAACACCTTGCCCACCTCCGGCCTCCAGGTGCCGTCGTATCGTGGTTTGAGCCCCTTCGCGCGTTGCGCCTCACGCATGCTCTCGAGTTCCTCCGGCGTCGTGTAGCAGAAGTAGGCAGATCCCGTCGCAAGCATTTGCTGGATCACCTCCTTGTAGCGATCCATTCGCTGCGTCTGGTAGAACGGTCCCTCGTCGTGCTCAAGACCCAGCCAATTCATTCCGTCAATGATCGCAGTGACTGCTTCGGGCGTTGAGCGCGCGATATCGGTATCTTCGATGCGAAGAACAAATTTTCCCCCATGATGCCGGGCAAAAGCCCACGAAAAAAGTGCAGTCCGTGCCCCTCCGATGTGCAGGAAGCCGGTTGGCGAAGGTGCAAAACGAGTACGAATCATGATTACTGGCCGATCAACGAAAAAGGAATATCTTTCAGAAAAAACACGACATCGAAATTGACCGATGCGCTCACTTGTGGTTAAATGCCGTCCCTCTATTGGGCGGTTAGCTCAGCGGTAGAGCACTGCCTTCACACGGCAGGGGTCACTGGTTCGATCCCAGTACCGCCCACCAATAAAAGCCCTGCAAATCAATGGATTGCGGGGTTTTTTTGTTTCTGGATAGTGGTTGCGCCTTTTTTCAAGTAAGCACCAAATAAGCAGAGCGATCAAAAGAAAAAATTACTGCGGTGTCGTAAAAAAGAGACGATTATAGCGCAGCAGAGTGAGCAATCCGGCCAGAAACAGACCATAACAGCCGGTCAATAGGCGTGACTTCAGCCGTATTCAGTGGGCGATCCCTTGTGAGCCATGTCCAAGTCACCCGACTGGCGGTGGATATGGCTAACTTACCGCTTCAGCTTGGCGAACGCGGAAGCCATCGCACCGGCCGGTTCCGGCTGGCGTTGCTGCTGCTGTTTGGCCTTGTTGCTCATCGGTACGCCGCCGCTCTTCTGGCTGGGTGCCGGGTCGTCGGTGAGGCGCATGGTCAGCGCGATGCGCTGGCGCGGCAAGTCGACTTCGAGCACCTTGACGCGCACCACGTCACCGGCCTTGACGACTTCGCGCGGGTCCTTGACGAACTTGTTGGACAGCGCAGAGATGTGCACTAGGCCGTCCTGATGCACGCCGACATCGACGAAAGCGCCGAAGTTGGCGACGTTGGTGACCACGCCCTCCAGAATCATCCCCGGTTGCAGGTCCTTGACTTGCTCGACGCCGTCCTTGAATACCGCCGTCTTGAACTCGGGGCGCGGGTCGCGGCCGGGTTTTTCGAGTTCCTTGAGAATGTCCTGTACCGTCGGCAAGCCGAATTTCTCGTCGGTGTATTTAGTCGGCTGCAGCGATTTGACGAGGCGAGCGTCGCCGATCACGTCCTTGATGCCTTTCTTGATGTCGGCCAGGATGCGCTCGACGAGTGGGTAGGCTTCCGGGTGCACCGAAGACGCGTCGAGCGGGTTGTCGCTGCCGTTGATGCGGAGGAAGCCGGCGGCCTGTTCGAAGGTCTTTTCGCCCAGGCGCGGCACTTCCAGTAGTGCCTTGCGGTTGGGGAAGGCGCCGTTTTTGTCGCGGTAGCTGACGATGTTCGCGGCGAGCGTGCTGTTCAGGCCGGAAACACGGGTGAGCAGCGGGATGGAGGCTGTATTCACGTCGACGCCGACGGCGTTTACGCAGTCCTCGACGACCGCATCGAGCGCACGGGCGAGTTTGGTCTGGCTGACGTCGTGCTGGTATTGGCCGACGCCGATCGACTTCGGGTCGATCTTCACGAGTTCGGCGAGCGGGTCCTGCAGGCGGCGGGCGATGGAGACTGCGCCGCGCAGGCTTACATCCAGCTCGGGGAATTCGCGCGCGGCATATTCGGAGGCGGAATAGACCGAGGCGCCGGCTTCTGAGACGACGATCTTGGTCAGGCGCAACTCGGGCACCATCTTGATCAGGTCGGCGGCGAGCTTGTCGGTTTCGCGCGAGGCGGTGCCGTTGCCGATGCTGATCAGATCGACGTTGTGCTTCTTGGCCATTACCGCCAGGGTATGCAGCGAGCCGTCCCAGTCGCGGCGCGGTTCGTGTGGGTAGATGGTGGCGGTATCGAGCAGCTTGCCGGTGGCGTCGACGACGGCGACCTTGCAGCCGGTGCGGATGCCGGGGTCGAGGCCCATGGTGGCGCGCTGGCCGGCCGGCGCGGCGAGCAGCAGGTCGTGCAGATTGGTGCCGAAGACGCGGATCGCTTCTTCCTCGGCGCGCTCGCGCAGGGCGTTCATCAGGTCGAGTTCGAGGTGCATGAAGACCTTGATGCGCCAGGTCCAGCGCACGGTGTCGGCCAGCCACTTGTCGGCCGGGCGGCTCTGGTCGGTGATGCCGAAATGCTTGGCGATGCGCGCTTCGCAGGGGTTCGGGCCGACCGGTTTGTTGGCTTCATCCAGCTCGGAATCGAGCACCAGCGAAACTTGCAACGCGCCTTCGTTGCGCCCGCGCAGGAGGGCCAGCGCCCGGTGCGACGGCACCGCCGTCACTGGTTCGGAGTAATCGAAATAGTCGCGGAACTTGGCGCCCTCGGTTTCCTTGCCTTCGACGACGGTCGATTTGACGACGCCGTGTTCTTCCAGATACTCGCGCAACTTGCCGAGCAGGGCTGCGTCTTCCGAGAACTGCTCCATGAGGATCTGGCGCGCGCCGTCGAGTACCGCCTTCACATCGGCAAAGCCGGCATCGACGTTGATGAACTTCGCGGCTTCGTCCTCGGGCTTCAGCATCGGATCGGCGAGCAGTGCTTCGGCGAGCGGGGCGATGCCGGCTTCGCGGGCGATCTGCGCCTTGGTGCGGCGCTTTTGCTTGTAGGGCAGGTAAAGGTCTTCGAGGCTCTGCTTGGTCTCGGCGTTGTGGATCTGGGCAGCGAGTTCAGGCGTCAGCTTTCCCTGCTCGTCGATCGAGCGAACGATGGCGGTACGCCGGTCTTCCAGTTCGCGCAGATAGATGAGACGCTCATCAAGCAGTCGCAACTGGGTGTCATCGAGTCCGCCGGTGACTTCCTTGCGATAGCGGGCGATGAAGGGCACCGTGGAGCCCTCGTCCAGCAGTGTGACGGCGGCGACGACCTGGTTCTTGTTGCAGCCGATCTCTTCGGCAATTTTCAGGATGATGCGGGTTTCGGCAGCGGACATCGGCGTTTTGTGGGGACGAAAAAAGGGCGAACTATGCGCAATCGGGGCGCAAAACTCAAGTACGGAAGCCTGTGCGCACGAATTGCCGTCCTGGAATGACAAATGCGCACGGCTTTGTTGCAGGCGGTATACGAATCGGGTTAAATGGGTCGGCCGCACATTTTCGCGCCAACATCGTGGTGCTTACGTCTAACGGGGGATTCAGTATGAAAATCGATATCGAACGGCTCGGGCTAAAGAATGTTCCGATTGATCCGGAAAGCGTGTTCACTTTTCCTGAAGGCATCGCGGGCTTTGAAGAGTGCAAGCGCTTCAAGCTTTTTCACGAGGAAGGCAAGGCGACGGTTTTCTGGCTGCAGTCGCTCGATGATACGAGCGTGATGTTCCCGATTGTTGCCCCGGAAGCGTTCGATATCGAATACCAGATCGAACTGTCGGACGCCGACTGCAAGCTGATCGACCTGCAAGGATCGGAGGATGTCGCGGTTGTCGTCATCGTCTATCGCAACGAAGCCGAAGGCGGCAAGATTGCCGCGAATACGCGCTCCCCGGTGATTCTCAACCTGCGTAGCCGCAAGGGCATGCAGAAGGTCTTGCAGGAAGTGCATCCGACGCTGCTCTACCGCGCGCGCTGATCGTGTTCTGCCGGGCCCGGCCGGGTCCGGTTTGCCTACCGGCTTCTTCAATGATTGGGCACGTCCGCCAAGGCGAGGCTGTGTCACAAAGCAATGCTGGAAAAGGTGAGGGGCTCTCTGTTATGGTTCCGGTTTTTCAAGGAGCCGGCCGTCAGAATCTCCTGGTGGTAAGCCACCTGTTCTTGTGCTGGCCGTTTCCAAACTCCTCGCACATTCTTCGTTTTCTCTCACTTTCCCCCTCTGTTGGCACTGACTATGGTTTCCTTTGCATTGCGGCCTGCCGACCGCAGAATTCGGCAGGTTGAACATGACTATTGATGAACAAGCTCCCCTGGATGTTGCCCCGCCGCTTCAATTGCTCCCCTTGGGCGATACGGCGTGGACCATCGAATTCGGCAATCGCATCGACCCGGCTTTGCACGCCCGCGTGCTTGGACTCGCCGATACACTCGAGCAGGCGCGAAAGAACGCTGGAAACAATGATTTCGCGGCGATTGTCGACGTGGTACCGACCTTCCGCTCGCTGACCGTTCATTACAACCCGCTGGCGTGCGATGGCGAGCGACTCGGCGAGGCGTTGGCGCTGATGGCTGAATCGTCCGGTGCGGCGACTCAGGAAGGTCGGCATTGGCTGATTCCCGTCTGTTTCGACGATGACTTTGCGCCTGACCTCAACGACCTGTGCGAGGCCAAGGGAATGAACCGCGAGACGGTGATTTCTCTGGTGACGGAGGCGACCTTTCAGGTCTATATGATCGGATTCATGCCCGGCTTTCCGTATATGGGCGGGCTGCCGGCCGAACTCGAAATGCCGCGCCTGGCTTCGCCGCGCAAGGCAGTCCCGGCGCGCTCGCTGGCCGTCGCCGGTTCGATGTGCTCGGTCTACCCCTGGGAAAGCCCCGGCGGCTGGCGCTTGCTTGGCCGCACACCGATCCCGATGTTCTCGGCGAAGGAAGTCGATGCGCCTTCGCTGCTGGCATCGGGAGACCGCGTGCGTTGGCAGGCGATCGATCGGAAGACCTATCAGGAAATGGAAAGCGCCATCGAAAGCGGTACGTTCGATCGCAAGAGCCTTCTGCTTGGCAAGGAGGATTGCTGATGCATGCGCTGATTGAAGTTCTGGATGGTGGAAT
Organism: Propionivibrio sp.; assembly: GCA_017990155.1. Taxonomy (GTDB): domain Bacteria; phylum Pseudomonadota; class Gammaproteobacteria; order Burkholderiales; family Rhodocyclaceae; genus Propionivibrio. The sequence continues at coordinate 20,337 of JAGNOM010000006.1, forward strand.
CGGCAACAGCATTCAGGATCGCGGGCGGATCGGCTTCCGCCACATGGGAATTACGGTATCCGGCTGGATCGATCCGATGCTGGCACGCTGTGCGAACGCACTGGTCGGCAACGATGCCGATTGCGCATGTGTCGAGATCCGCGGCGCCGGCCCGACACTTGCCGCGCGCGAGGGACGCTTCCGTCTCGTGCTGACCGGCGATATCACGGCGACTCTGACCAAGGAAAACGGTGTGTCGCGCGAGGTTCCGCCGTGGACGAGCTTCACGCTCGAACCGAACGACACGCTGGAAGTCGGCTACATCGCTGGCGGCACGGCGTATCTGGCGATTGGCGGCGGCATCGACACCCCGCTGCAACTGGGTAGCCGCTCGACCTACCAACGTGCGCTGATCGGCGGCGTCGATGGGCGTCCTTTGACGGCCGGAAACAAGCTCGCGTGCAAATCGATCCGTGATCCGAAATTCCAGGAGTATCGCGCCGAGGCTTGGTCGAATGGGGAGGGACCGATTCGCGTGGTGTTGGGTCCGCAGGAGGATCATTTCAACCCGGACTCGGTCAAGCAGTTTCTCGAAGCCGAATACAAGGTGACGACGCAGCTCGATCGCATGGGCGTGCGTCTTGAAGGCATGGCGCTATTGCACGTCTCGATGGCCGCAGCCGATATCGTCTCCGACGGCGTGACGCCCGGTTCGATCCAGGTGCCGGGTAACGGGCAGCCGATCATTCTGCTCGCCGACGCGCAAACCGTCGGCGGCTATCCCAAGATTGCGACGGTCATTTCGGCTGATCTGCCGAGCTTGGGCCAAGCCAAGCCGGGCGACACGATTCGCTTCAGCGCCGTCACCGTGCATGAAGCGCGTGAAGCCCTCATCGCTCGCGAAATGCGCTGGAGCGAGTGGGCCGCTGGCGTCAAATTCGGCCTGCCTGATCCGTGCTCGATGTCCGACGACATCGCTTATGGCTGGCTGGGCCGCGAAGAATGTTGAAACTAAGCTGAATCCGTGGAGTAGAAAATGACGAAGAAACTGAATCTGAATTCCGATCTGGGCGAGAGCTTTGGCGCCTGGGACATGGGCAGCGACGACGCGATGCTGCGCATCGTTAATTCCGCCAATGTGGCCTGCGGCTACCACGCCGGCGACCCGCTGGTGATGTGCAAGACGACGAAGTTCGCCAAGGACTGCGGCGTCAGCATCGGCGCACATCCCGGCTACCCCGACCTGCAAGGCTTCGGCCGCCGGCGCATGGACATCCCGCTGGCCGAACTCGAAGCCATGCTGATCTATCAGATCGGCGCGCTCGATGCCTGCGCCCGGTCGCAAGGCGGGCGGGTGACGCACGTCAAGCCGCACGGCGCGCTCTCCAATATCGCCTGTGCCGATCGCAAGGTCGCCGATGCCGTCGCGCGTGCGGTGGCCAAGCTCGATCCGTCGCTGGTCCTGCTGGCGCCTTCTGCGTCGCAACTCGTTTTTGCCGGACGCGAGCTGAACCTGCCGATCGTCGAGGAGATCTTCGCCGACCGCGCCTACACGGACGACGGCAACCTCGTGCCGCGCAGCCAGCCCGGTGCGATGATCCACGGCGCCGAAGCCAGCCTGCAGCACGTGATGCGCATGGTCGAGGAGAGCGCGCTGATTTCGATCAACGGCAAGCGCATTCCGGTCAAGCCGCAGAGCATCTGCGTGCACGGCGACAAAGCCGACGCGGTGGCTACAGCGCAAGCGATCCGTGACGGGCTGCTGAAAGCCGGCTACGAGCTGGCGACGATTCCCGAACTGATCTGACCACTTACACAGGAGAGCGATTCATGACGCTGCGCATCATCATCACCGGTGGAACCTTCGACAAACAGTACGACGCGATTCGCGGCCAGCTGACTTTCAAGGATACGCACCTACCCGACGTCATCAAGCAGGTGCGCAGCAGCGTTCCGATCGAGCTGGAAATCAACCAGATGGTCGACAGCCTCGACATGCTGGACGAAAACCGCCAGCGCGTGCTCGGGGCGTGCCGCAAGGCGCACGAGAAGATGATCGTCGTCACCCACGGCACCGACACCATGGCCGAAACGGCCGCCGTGCTCGGGCAGGCGATGAAGGACGGCGATT
>JAGNOM010000436.1 GCA_017990155.1 Propionivibrio sp.
TTCGACCGCTTTCGCCGCGTTGCCCGCCTTGAGCCATTCATTGCCAAGCGAGTAGCGGAGCAGCGCGCCGTCGCGTGGTCCGCCGAGCATCTTCTCCAGATTGGCGATTGTTGGTGTCATCATCTAGTATTCCCCACGTGCATCTTTTTGGATTTTCGAACCGTTGAGAGGAGGACAACAAAATGAGCAAAACGATCATTTCCACGCCAAACGCACCGGCCGCCATCGGCACCTATTCGCAGGCCGTCCGGGTTGACTATACGGTTTACCTCGCGGGCCAGATCGGCCTCGATCCGGTGACCATGAAACTGGTCGACGGCATCGACGCGCAGATTGAGCGCGTATTCGAAAACATGGCTGCGGTGGCTGAAGAAGCTGGCGGCTCACTTGAGGATATCGTCAAGATCAACGTCTACCTCACCGATCTTGCCCATTTCATCAAGTTCAATGAAATCATGGCGCGTTACGTGCCCGAGCCCTACCCGGCACGTGCGGTTGTCGGCGTCGCTGCCTTGCCGCGCGGCGCACTGGTCGAGGCCGATGCCGTGCTGGAGCTTTCGAAATAGCGCATGTTGGTTGAGGACGGGATCAAGGCGCCGCCGGCGATTCAGACCAAGCTGCGCAAGCTCGGACTGAATCGCCGTGACGATCTAGTCCTGCATCTGCCGCTACGCTACGAAGACGAAACCAGCGTCACGCTGATTGGCGAGGCCATGCCCGGCGTGCCGGTGCAGGTCGACGCCGAGGTGCTCGACGTTGCTGTGCAGTTCCGGCCACGCCGCCAACTGGTGGCGACCGTCGCGGATGCCAGTGGGGAACTGACGCTGCGCTTCCTCAATTTCTACGGCAGTCAAACCAAGCAGCTGGAAAAAGCGCGCGATGACGGGCGCCGCCTGCGCATCTTCGGCGAGATTCGTCACGGCTTCCTTGGCGCGGAGATGGTGCATCCGCGCTACCGTGTGGTCGCCGAGAACGAAGCGCTTCCGCAATCGCTGACCCCGGTGTATCCGACGACGGCCGGCGTCTCGCAAAACGCGCTGCGCAAGCTCATCCCGCCCGCGCTGGCGCAGGCTGATCTCAGCGAACTGCTCGATGCCGACTGGTGTCGGCGACATGCGCTGCCGTTCTTCTCCGATGCCGTGCAGTTGCTGCATGCGCCGCCGCCCGGCGTTTCTGAAGCCTCGCTGCAATTGCGCTCGCACCCTGCCTGGCGGCGTATCAAATTCGACGAGGTGCTGGCGCAGCAGTTGTCACTGCGTCGGGCGTATCTGGCACGGCGGCAGCAGGGGGCGCCGCTCCTGAACGCGCCGGGGAAGCTTGCCCGGCAATTGCTCGCCGCGCTACCGTTTGGACTCACTGGCGCGCAGCAAAGGGTCGTCGCCGAGATTTCCGCCGATCTCGCGCAGCCTTTCCCGATGCAGCGACTGCTGCAAGGCGACGTCGGCAGCGGGAAGACCATCGTCGCTGCGCTGGCGGCGTGCCAGGCGATCGAGGCTGGTTATCAGGCCGCCTTCATGGCGCCGACCGAGATTCTTGCCGAGCAGCATTACCTCAAGCTGCGCGCCTGGCTTGAGCCGCTGAGCATCGAAGTTGCTTGGCTCTCGGGCAGCCTCAAGAAAGCAGCCAAGCAAGCGATGACCCTGCAGGCGGCGACCACAGCGCAGCTCATCGTCGGCACGCATGCGTTGATCCAGGAGAGCGTGGACTTCGCTCGCCTCGGGTTGGCGATCGTCGACGAGCAGCATCGTTTTGGCGTGGCGCAGCGGCTGGAGCTTCGGCGTAAAGGTGGTAATCCCCATCAACTGATGATGTCCGCGACCCCCATTCCGCGTACCTTGGCGATGAGCTATTACGCAGATCTCGACGTGTCAGTGCTCGACGAGTTGCCACCGGGCCGCCGGCCGATCAAGACCAAGCTCGTTTCCGACGCCCGGCGCGACGAAGTGACTGCTCGCGTCCGTGGCTCTGTGGCCACGGGGCGACAGGTGTACTGGGTCTGCCCGTTGATCGAGGAATCCGAAAAGCTGCAGCTGCAAACCGCCCTCGATACGCACGCGGCCTTGAGTGAGGAGCTCGACGGGCTGCGTATCGGCCTTGTGCATGGTCGTCTCAAGGCGGATGAGAAAGCAGCGACGATGGCCGCCTTCGCTGCCGGCGAGATCGACGTGCTGGTCGCCACCACGGTCATCGAAGTCGGCGTCGATGTGCCGAACGCCAGCCTGATGGTCATCGAGCACGCCGAGCGCTTCGGTCTCTCGCAGTTGCATCAGTTGCGCGGCCGTGTCGGACGTGGCGTGCACGATTCTGTGTGCGTCTTGCTTTACCAGCAGCCGCTGTCGCAGACGGCGCGCGCGCGCCTGAAGATCATCTATGAGAATACCGACGGTTTTGAGATTGCCCGTCAGGACTTGCATCTGCGCGGTCCCGGAGAATTCGTCGGCAGCCGCCAGTCCGGCGTGCCGCTCCTGCGTTACGCCGACCTTGAACTGGATACCGACCTGATCGAATGGGCCCGCGACATGGCCGAGCATCTGCTGCGTA
>JAGNOM010000126.1 GCA_017990155.1 Propionivibrio sp.
CGGCGGCTCGGGTGACGGACGTCAAGGGCGGCGGCGGACTCAACGTCGAGGCGCTTGAACTCAGCGCCGAGCAAGCGCCTGATCGGCAACGCCTGCTGGTCGGCTTTCGCGGCCCGCTGATCGATGGGTACGCTATCATCGCCACCGTCGAAAATCCCTTCGGAATCTTCGAGAACGACGAAGCGCCGCGCGTTGAACCGAGTTTGGTGACGCTCGATCTCGGCGGCAACGGGATTCGTGGCATGAGCCACATTCCGGATCTCAACGGCTTCCTCGTCATCGGCGGACCGGTTTCGAAGGATTCGTCGCTGTTCGAACTCTGGTTCTGGAGCGGAGAACCCGAGGCGGCAGCGCGGCGCGTCAGCATCCCAGGTTTATCCGGTCTGGAACACGCGGAAGGAGTCTGCCCGGCAATCATCGACGGGCAATCGAAGATCGTTATCGTCAGCGACGATGGCGACCGTGCCAGAGGGCGCTTCTCCCAATTCCTGATGCTTGACCCGGGCCAGATCGAGATCGCCGCAGCGTGACGCAATAGCGGATTTGTCCGAGCGACGCCTGCCGACGATGCATCTCCAACAAGCCAAGCCCCACGCCAGTCTGGCGCGCTGGATTCACAGCTACCGCCAATACACGTTTACGCAGTCGGAAAACGGGCACTTCACCAGCCTGCCCGGAACCGGGGCGGAGCTCTGGTTGCTCGATTCCGGAAAGCTGTTCAACGCCGGGGGCTTGCTTGGCGATGGATTGCTCTGTCTGCGAAATCGCCGGATCGAGTTCCGGCAACTCGGGCTGAGCGTCTTTGCCATCCGTTTCCGCGCCGGATCGTTGCCCTTTTTTACCGATCGACCCCCGGCGCAGCTGATCGACCACTTCACGCCCGTCAAAGCGCTGTGGGACGAGGCATCGATCCAGTGGCTGCCGGCCGTTCATCAAAGCCCGAATTTCGATGAGCGATGCCTTCTGGCCGACCGGTTCTTGCTTTCCCGTCTGCGTACCGGGACGCGCCTGGAACACATGCAGCACCTGGCCACGGTGATGTACGAGGAAGCCGCCGCGTTCGCGCTGACCGACTACGCCGAGCAACTGCGACGAGATCGCAGCCATCTCTCGCGGCAGTTTCACGAGATTCACGGCACCAGCGCAAAGTACTTTCATCGCCTGTGCCGTTTCGAGCGCTTCCTGCGCGACGCGCTGTTTGAAACCACGCCGTCACTCGCCGGACTGGCGATCGATCATGGCTATTACGATCAGGCGCACATGAGCAACGATGTACGCGAGCTCAGCCAGCAATCGCCACGTATTCTTCTGGCCCTGGACGAAACACGCCTGTTCTATTCGCGTCGGAACGGAATTGGGAACGCGCGTGCTTCAATTGCCGAGTTGCGAGACGATCAGGCCGGCTGAAAGATCTCGTCACCACTGCGATGACCCAATCCCGGATGATGGTCAAAGCGGACGACACCCACAGCCGCGCGGCGGCGTACGGCGCGCGCCACCTGGGCGACACCCTCCGAACCGAATCCGCCACAGAGCTCGATCGCAACACAGCCCTTGTCAACGAGGTCGATCGCAGCCGCACAGGCGCTCGGGTAGTCGGATACGGCGACGGTGATTACCTCGACTTCCGGTGTCGTCACGGTAGCGACGTGTTGCAGAGGATTGCCCTCGGGGGCGATAAACATGAAAGCAGCTCGCAGACTCATGGTTGTCCATTCCTTAAAAGTGGGTCGAGGCCTCACTGTAGGCAAGCGAACGACTGCGGTATTGGAAAAAAGTGACAAAGCCTGCGAGGTTCATGGGTATGTGGCGCAGCTTGGTGCCGTTGCTTGCCGCCGATCATCGGCGGTGTATTTCCCCGTCAATCAGATCGAAAAACGAGCGGTCTTGGCATCGGCACGGTGGTTCGTGGTGAGTCTCAATCGAAGAGCGTTGGTTGTTCTCTGCGCAAGACAAGTTATGACTAATGAGATACTTCAATCGGGTTTGTTTGCCATTAGACTCTGTGCACTTTTCACCCATGCTTAAAGAAGCAAGACTGTCCAATATGGATTCACAGGGAGAGCTGGCTTGCGACGATGTTCTATGGCTGCTCGGCAGCCAGGTGCTGCGTCACCTCCTGCGTCTGCCGCTCCCGTACTTCGAACAGCGCCCGACCGGCACACTCGTCGCCCGGCTGCACGGCGTCGAGACGATCCGCGAGTTCGTCTCCGGCGCCGCTGTCACGCTGATCCTCGACTTCCCCTTCCTGTGCATCTTCCTCGCCGTGATGTTCGCCTACAGCTGGCAGCTCTCCTTGATCGCCGTCGGCCTGCTCGGGATCATCGCCCTCATGAGCTTCTTCATCGCACCGCTCTTCCGCGAGAAGCTCAACACCCAGTTCATGCTCGGCGCCCGTAACCAGTCCTTCCTCACCGAATACGTCTCGGGCATGGCGACCGTGAAATCCCTGCAGATGGAACCGGACATCGACAAGAAGTACGGCGACCTCCTCTCCCAATACCTCGCCGCCGGTTTCTCCACCAAGCAGATCGGCAACACCTACAACGTCATCGCCAACGGTATCGAACAGGTGATGACGCTCTCCATCCTCATCGTCGGCGCCGTGCTTGTGATGCGCAACGAAGGGTTCACCGTCGGCATGCTCGTCGCCTTCCAGATGTTCGCCGGAAGAATGAGCCAGCCGATGCTCCGCCTCGTCGGGCTCTAGCAGGAATTCCAGCAGGCCAACATCGCCGTGCAGCGCCTCGGTGACATCCTCGACATGCCGCAGGAACCCCATACGCTCACCCCGCAACGCGAACAGGCCGGCCAAGGCAATCTCGCGATCAAGAACTTGGCGTTCCGCTATGGTGAACAACTCCCCTGGCTCTACCGCAATCTCGACATCCGCTTCAAGCCCGGCCACCTCTCCGTAATCATGGGTCCCTCCGGCTGCGGCAAGAGCACGCTGGCCAAACTGATGCTCGGCTTCTATCAACCGCAGGAAGGCCAGATCCACCTCGACGGCAAGGACATCCGTTACCTCGCGGCGAACGAACTCAGAAGCGTCTTCGGCGTCGTGCCGCAAGAGACGGTGCTCTTCTCGGGCACGCTCTACGACAACCTCGTCATGGCGCATCCGCACGCCAGCTTCGACGACGTGATCGCCGCGTGCAAGGCGGCGGAGATCCATGAGGTGATCGAGACGCTGCCGAACGGCTATCAGACGGAGATCGGCGAACGCGGGACGGGACTCTCGGGTGGGCAACGGCAGCGAATCGCCATCGCCCGGGCCTTACTCAAGCGGCCGAAGATTCTGGTGTTCGATGAAGCGGTCTCGAACCTCGACCAGCAGACGGCAGAACACTTTGCCAAGACGATCAACAAGCTCAAGGGGAAGGTGACGATGATCTTTATTACGCACCAGATTCCGCGGGGGCTGCAGGTGGATGAGGTGTTCTCATTCGGCTCGGATAGTCAGCACAGTACGAGGGTGGAAGTGGTGGGGGAGGAGAAATGAACCGCCTATGTGAGGGGATTTTGAGTTCTGAAGGAATCGAAGAGAGATCGCGACAAAGTAGGAAGGAAACTGGAATTCCATTGCCTCGTCATAACCGACGGCGCGCAGACCAAACACTCCTTCGATACCGATGTGAGGACGAGGAATAAACAATCAGCCGTACATTCGCAGGAAACAATGATCATGGGGGATCACTGCATGAAAACCGTAACCAAACGCATCCGTATCCATCTGCTGTTCGCCGCACTAAGTCTGGTTCCGATCGGTTACGTCCAGGCGGACACCTACCTGATGGCTCGCCTTCCCGACCCGGAAAGCGGCCTGACCAGAGAAGAAACCGATGCCCTCGAAGCCAGAGCAACCGCCGGGGATTGGGAGATCAAACAGTATTTTGCGATTGCCTATCTCCACGAATACCTCTCGGTCTTCAGCCGGGACCAAGGCTGCAAGACGCTGAAACACGGTGGATATTGCCGCGCATTAGCCGAGCATCCGAAAGCTGGTCGAAAGTTTCTTGAAGAGATCGTCGAGCTGGAGGGCAAGGGGCCCATATATCAGGCAACACTTGCCGCGTTTCAGGCCCAGTACGCGGGGTATTGGCTGACGGCGGCGCGCCTGGACGGCTATGACGCGGAATCGGCCGCGTGCAAGAAGGCGGTTCGGTACTACGAGAAAGCTATTGAGAATGAACTCAGTACCTGGAAAGGAAGGAGCTGTAGTGCGCGACAAATGGCAGACATGGCGTGGTTCGGAGTGTGTATGCCGATCGATAAAGAAAAATCGGGGGATTTCGTTGCGTTGACTCGCGGATGCCCGTCGTACTGACTTGCCGACAATTTGATGGAGAACAATTCCATGGAAGCTAATTCGACTGTTATCGATGCGTTGTTACGAGATTACCTGAAAAACCCAACCGGATTTTCCGCTGGACAAACCATCAAATACGGACTTCTTTCGACGGGTTTTCTCGAAAGTCGTTTGAGCGCCCCCAAGCCGGAGAGCTACCCGTTGGGGGCGAGTGATCCCGCCTATCAACAAGCGCTCGACACCTGGCAGAAGAACTACGGGAAGGATTTTGCTGCCGCCAGTAAAGCGCAGATGGCTCAGATTGCAAAAGCCTTCGCCGCGTGGGAGAAAGTGCTCGGTGTCACCTTCGTGCGCGACGACGCCAATGCGCAAATCCGTTTCGGTGTGGGCGACCTGACCGGGATCAAATCAAGCGACGGCGTAACGGAAGCTGCGGGCTACAACGTCCGTCAATTCACGGGAAACGCGGCCGCGGACTACAACGTGGTCGTCATGCCCAGATCGTCCGACACGAACATGGACGGCGCGGAATGGGCGCCGGGCGACGGTCGTTTTGCCACGCTTCTGCACGAGATCGGCCACGCGCTGGGACTGGCGCATCCGGGCAATTACGCATCAGGTATTTACGCCGGCCCAGAAGACAACACGATCGACACCCTCATGTCCTACCGGTCCATCCGACCCTATCCGGATGTCATCCTCGACGGTTACGGATCGGTGCTGCAATCGCAAGGGGCTGCGTCGGCGACGTTGACGCCTGCACGTTACGACATTCTGGCGTTACAGCAGAGCCTTGGGGTCAATGCAGCCACGAGTGGAAACGGTAACCGGTTCGACGATTTCAAGGACGCGTATATTGATCCTGTGCAGAAGAAGTGGGTTTCACTGGAATACCGCACGATTTTTGATGCGGGCAAGGACGACTGCGATGTAATAGATGCGTCGAGCATCGCCAGTAACGTCAAAATCAACCTGGAGCCAGGAACCGCAAGCTCCATCGGTGCCCCTGATAACAACATCGTCATCGCCTTCAACGCCTGGGAACTAAAGGGGTCAGCTTCGCATTCTTTTTGGAGCCGCCATGCCACGTCGCCCACGCATTAAGTTAGCCGGACTGCCGCAGCACGTTGTTCAGCGTGGAATCAATCGAGAACCGTGTTTCTTTGCCGAGGAGGATTATTACGTCTACCTTCATTGGCTGGAAAAGGCGGCTACCGATTGGCGCTGCTACATCCACGCCTACGCCCTCATGACCAACCACGTCCATCTGCTGGTCACGCCAGAAACCGAGACCGGAATTGCCAACCTCATGCAAGCCATCGGACGACGCTACGTCCAATACATCAACCGCAGCTATCGTCGCACCGGCAGCTTGTGGGAAGGACGCTATAAATCCGGCTTGATTCAGGCCGAGAGCTATCTTCTCACCTGCATGCGTTACATCGAACTCAACCCCGTTCGCGCCGTGATGGTGCAAGACCCCGGCCAATACCGCTGGAGCAGCTACCGGCATAACGGATTGGGTCAAGCCGATACACGCATCACTCCGCACCCGGTTTTTCTGGCCCTTGATCGGGATGCAGCCGAAAGACAAGCCGCCTACCGCGCCCTGTTTCGCAGCGAACTGGATGAAGAAGCGCTGGCCGACATTCGGCTGGCTTTGTCACAAGGGCAGCCGTTGGGTCAAGGCTGTTTCGCAGATCAGATTTGTGCCGCTGTTGGGGTGAGGCGCACACAGAAGAAACCAGGAAGACCCGCTGGCGCGGCAGAACCGATCAACTGTGAATCGCAAACCGATTTTGGATTCTGAGCGGGAGAAAGTGAATGGGGCGCTTATGAAGAAAACAAACGCGAAGCTGACACACTTGGTTGTTACGCTCGCCTATGCGGCTGGATGGGTCAGCTTCGCATTCTTTTGGAGCAAGCGAACAGCATTCGCAGCGGACAAAGGCGTTTCTTCCGACTTCGTCGAGCGTCAACGGCTGTCAGTATCGTGACGAGGCGGCAACAACTCGGCGCCGCAGTCGCTGCAGAATTTCGCACGCGGCGCATGTGCCTCGCTTCCGCACGCGGAGCACGTGATTGAGGAAGATTCCTGATGGACGCGCCGCGCCGAAAACTCCGCGCTGACGATTCCGGTTGGCACGGCCAGCGTTCCCCAGCCCATGAGCATCATCATCGATGAGAGCAGGCGTCCGAGATCGGTCTTCGGAGTGATGTCGCCAAATCCGACGGTGGTCAGCGTGGTGATCGCCCAGTAGATCGAAACCGGAACGCTGGTGAAGCCGTTGGCCGGGCCTTCGACCACGTACATCAGGGTGCCGATGACGACCACGATGACGAGTACAAACGACAGGAATACGGCAATCTTTCGCCGCGTCGCGAGGATGGCATTTCCAAGTTCGCCGAATTCGGCGACGTAGGCGCCGAGCTTGAGAATCCGGAAGATGCGCATCATGCGCAGTACGCGAACGTCGATCAGGGCGTGCAGGCCGGGGAAAAACAGCGCGAGGTAGGTGGGCAGGATGGAAAACAGGTCGACCAGTCCGAGAAAGCTGCGCGCGTAGCGCGTGGGGCGACGTACGCAGAGCAGGCGCAAGACGTATTCGATACTGAAGATGCCGGTAAAGAACCATTCGACGACGAGCAGCCCGGCGCCCCATTGCTTGTGGATCGACTCGACGCTGTCGAGCATGACGACGGCGACGCTGATCAGGATCAGGGTCAGGAGCGTGATGTCGAAAGCGCGTCCCGCGCGTGTATCGGATTCGAAGATGACCGTATAAACCCAAAGCCGCCATCCGGCTTCCGGGCGGCCAAAACGTTCCTCGGCAAGCTGCCTCTGGCGCGTCGTATCTTTGTGCGGGCTTGGCATGGCTCGTTCTCCCGTTGTGCGGTCTTGCGGTCAAGTTTTACTGATCCGCGATGCATTTTCTGGCGAATGCGATCGATTCCGGACGGCTTCGTATTTGGCAACCCGGTGCGATATAAATTACAATAACTAATTAAATCAACTCGTTAGAAATGCGGTGAATATGCTCTCAAGTTCTTTTTCGCGCACGGTCCTGGTGCTTGGTTTCTTGTTCGTGGGCACGACGAACAGCTTCGCCGGCACGACGCTCGACCGCATCAAACAGACCGGCGTCGTCAACCTCGGATTCCGCGAAGACAGCCTGCCTTTTTCGTATAAAAACGCCGAGCAGGGCGATCCGCTCGGCTACAGCATTGATGTCTGCAACGCGCTGGTCGACGCGCTCAAGGCGGAAACGGGCAAGCCCCTGACGGTCAAGTACGTTCCGGTGACCGGCGAATCTCGCTTCCCCTACGTGGTCGACGGCAAGATTGATCTCGAGTGCGGTAACTCGACCAACACCAAAGCACGGCGCGAGAAGGTC
>JAGNOM010000437.1 GCA_017990155.1 Propionivibrio sp.
AGGTCGCGCCGATCACCGATAGCAGTTCGCGCATCCAGGTGCGGATGCTGAGATGCTGGTCCGCGATCAGGATACGAAGTCCGCTGAGCATGATTGGGTGGGCGTCGAGATGGCGTTCACGAGGCTGACGCTCGGGGCGAGCGCTGTGAGGGGCATTCTACGGCAACGCGCTTTCGCCGCAGCGCCAATTTGCTGAGCGGACGCGGCTTCGCAAATTGCGCGGCGGCGGTCATGTGGGACATTGTTGATACATAGAGTTACAATGCATCCCATCGTCCTCTGATTGATTGCCTGAAGCAATGCTTACTCACGCTATAGAACCGAACTCCTCGACGATGGCCGTCCTCCAGAAATTTCGCGTCATCTTTGGATCGATGCGTCGCCATTTCCGCGAAATCGAGGAGCGTTGTGGATTGCCGGCGTCGCAGCTGTGGATCCTCCAAGAGGTTCAGAATAGCCCGGATATAGGAATTACAGAGCTTGCCGAGTGCATCGGCGTTCATCAGTCCACCTGTAGCCAGCTGGTTGAAAAACTTGTTGCGCGGCGCTGTCTGACGAAGATTCGGCATCCTCGCGATCACCGCCGGGTCGGGCTTCGCTTGCTGCCCGATGGGCTCAATGCGATCGCGGTGCTCCCCGGACCGGCCGAGGGCGTACTGCCGGCGGCGCTTGGCGCGCTTCCCGATGTCGTGCTTAAAACATTGGAAATCAATTTATCAGAACTGATTCGCTACCTGCCTCGGCGCAGCGACTCGTTTGCTCACGTTCCTTTGGCGGATATGGTCCGGGCGAATGGCGGAATGGATCTTCACGTGAAGAAAGACAGCGCCAGTCTCGACCTTGATTGCCAGGGCCGATAAGCATGGCGCTGCGCATTCCGTTGAGCAGTCTGCGCTGGCGGACACGGCTGACGCTCTGGTTCGCCGCCGTGTGCGCCGGACTGGCCGTGGTCGCCTTCGCCAAGCTGGCCGAAGCGGCGCTTTCGCTGTTCTCGATCTTGATCAAGGCGTATCCGTGGATTCCGATTCCCTTGGCACCGGCCGTTGGCATGCTCACCGTCTGGCTGACCCTGCGCTACTTCCCGGGGATCCAGGGCAGTGGTATCCCGCAGGTCATCGTCGCGACCCGGCAGGCCGCGCTCGGCAAGTCGGTGAGTGCGTTTGTTTCCCTGCGCATCGCGACGGGCAAGATCGTTCTCGGCGCGTTTGCCCTGATCGGCGGCTTCTCGGCCGGCCGGGAGGGACCGTCGGTGCAGGTGGCAGCTTCCATTCTGCATGCGGCCCACCGGTTTTTGCCGCACTCAAGGGCGTTGCGGCCGCGCGATCTTCTTGTGGCCGGCGGCGCGGCCGGCGTGGCGGCGGCCTTCAATACGCCACTGGCGGGCATCGTATTCGCCGTGGAGGAGCTGGGGCGCAAGCTTGAGACACGTACCAGCGGCATCCTCATCAGCACGATCATCATCTCGGGTCTGGTCGCTATCGCCCTGTTGGGAAACTACAACTATTTCGGACATATCCGTATCCCGGTTCTCGATCGCTCCTCGGTGCTGCCGGTCGTTGTCGGCGGCTTGATATGCGGGCTTCTGGGCGGTGCATTCAGCTGGCTGCTGCTTTGGCCGCAGCGGCACAAACAGTTTTCGCTGTGGCTCTGGCGCAAGCGTCACCCGGTTTGGTTTGCCGGCTTGTGCGGCCTGCTGGTTGCCGGGGTCGGCCTGGCGAGTGGTGGCCTGTCGTTTGGCAGCGGCTATGAAGTTACGTCCCGGGTCGTCTCCGGTGAAGTCGTTCTGCCCTGGTACGCGACGATCAGCCGCTTCTTGGCGACGCTTGTCAGCTACTACTCGGGCATTCCCGGCGGCCTCTTCGCTCCGTCGCTCGCCACGGGCGCGGCACTCGGCTCGAACATCTCGCCGCTATTCGGGCATGCCTCCGAATCGATTCCGATCATCGCCTTGTGCATGACCGGCTTCCTCGCCGCAGTGACACAGTCACCGATTACGTCGGCGATCATCGTGATGGAGATGGTCGACGGCCATGAGATGGTCATCAGCCTGATGGCGATTGCCCTGATTGCCAAAGCGGTGAGTTCGCGAATCAGCCCGGAGCTGTATCAGCAGCTGGCGAATGGCTGGCCGCTACCGCAGGAAACAGAGTCGCAGGAAGCAATTCCTGCGTCGATTAACGAAGCGACGACAAAGGACCCGGATCGACCGCAATAGAACCGGATATTCACTTTTTCACAGGGTTTGGAACCCACTTCAGAGCAGCCCGGAACGTACCACCTTCTTTTAACCGCAATCATGCACTGGCTGTGTTTCGGCAGTTGGCGCATCGGCAGAATAGGAGATCTATCGAATGCCCTCTAAATACTCCCGTCTTATTGGAACGATTGGTATTGCTGCAACGACGCTCATGGGAAGCCACACGGCCTATGCCGAGTGTGGTCGCGTGACGGTCGCCAGCATGAACTGGCAATCTGCAGAAGTCCTCGCCGAAATCGACAAGTTTGTCTTGAGCGAAGGTTACGG